>JAJBVF010000094.1 GCA_020859965.1 Clostridiales bacterium | reverse complement strand
CGGCTTTGGACTCAGAAAAACTTGGATGGATTTGTATTTTAAGGCCTACGGGAGTTCTGAGTTTGTGATTACAGATGGACATGGGGAGGTTCCTAACAAAAAGAAGGATGCCTTTCTAAATTTTCTGAAAGATTCTGGAATGGTTAAATTGGACAGGTCTATTTCCGGCGATAAATATGTAAAAAACGTTCCAAGTTCATTTGCAGCACATCTGTTTCCTATGGGTTGTGATTCTGACTCGACATGGGCCTTACTCTTGTGTAATCTTGCTTATACACCGGAGTTCAATTGGTACATAAAAAACATCTCCAAATGAAGTTGTAACCCCAGATCGTTTTAAGTTCATGCTGGAGACCGTGATGGAGAATGACACCAAGGGACTGGGCAAAAGAAACATTTCTGATGCATTTAAGACATTCCTCATCAAGACTCCATTTGGCGAACCCTTGGGGTTAGGGCGAGCAGATTATGAAGAAAAAATCAGTGCATTGGGGAAAGAAACTATTACTCTGAAATCATTTGTCAGAGGAGAGTGGCAGAACCCTGATCCCAAGGTCATCCTCTACTCCCTCTATAAATTTGCTGAGGCTTGCGGAGATTACTACCAGTTTACCCTTACTCGGCTTCTGGATCATGAAATCGACAGCGATGGTGTCAGCCCCACGGAGATTTTCGGCCTTGATCGGGAGCAGATGGAGAAGCTTCTCAACGGTTTGTCCATCAATTACCCGGATTATATCAACGCCAGCTTTACGCTGGATCTTGACAGCATTACATTAAACAGCGAAAAGACATCGCAAGATGTTTTGCAGCTTTTCTAAGGGAGGGAAATACCATGGCAATGCTGGAAAAATACCGTGATTATTTTGACATTGACCCCGACTATTTTCCTGCCGTCAATGAAGCGGTCATCACAAAAAATCCGGATATGTGGAAGAAATTCTTCCCGCATGAGACCTTTGTAAAGCTTTTGAAGAACACCGTCAGCGTGCTGGAACGCAAACAAAAGCTCAGTCTCTGGGTGGAGGGTGCATACGGAACCGGCAAATCCCATGCCGTGCTGACACTAAAGAAGCTGCTGGATGCAAACGAGGAGGATACACGGGAGTATTTTCAGAAATATGGTCTGGATAATGACCTGTACAAGCGCTTCCAGTCGGTAAAGACGAGCGGAAGGATTCTGACTGTTCACCGGTACGGCTCTGCCACGATTCACGGAGACCACAACCTTGTGTTTGCTGTGCAGGAAAGCGTCGAGAAGGCTCTTGCGGATGCTGGTATTGAGAATAAAGGCGGAAATGCGCTGAAGGACGCTACTGTAGCTTGGCTCTCCGACAAGGATAATCGGGCGTATTTTAATGGGCTGATCACCGGTGCATACTCTGATTTGTTTGGCGGCGATAATGTAGATACAGTCGTAGAAAAGCTGAATTCCTTCACCGGTGACGCTCTTTCCATGTTGATGGATAACATTTTCAAGGTTGCCGACGAGCGTCAAATCAGAGCATTAACTTTAAGCGTTTCCGCCTTGGCGGATTGGATTCGTGAAGTAATCAGAGCCAACGGCCTGAAAGCAATCGTATTCATCTGGGACGAATTTACGGAATATTTCTATAACAACGCTCGGAAGCTGACCGGCTTCCAGGAGCTTTGTGAAATCAGTGAAACTGATCCGTTCTATTTCATCCTTATGACCCATGTGACACAGGGACTGTTCCACGAACGTGACCAGGATTTTATCAAGCTAAATGGGCGTTTTGTCAGTCCGCATTGTGCCATCAGCCTTCCGGAAAACATTGCCTTTCAGCTGATGGGTGCAGCCATGGAGAAAAACAAGGACGAAGCAGTTGCCGCAGATTGGGAGGAACTGCTGGATGACCTTGTAGACAGGACAAGAGAATCTCGGAAACTGGTCAAATCAGTAGCGCACATTTCGGATAAGGAAATGGTGAACATCCTGCCGATCCATCCCTATGCAGCGCTTCTGTTGAAGTACATTTCCTCTGCGTTTGACTCCAATCAACGCAGTATGTTTGACTTTATTAAAAATGACCGTGGAGATGAGATCAAAGGTTTCCAGTGGTTTATCGACAATTATGGGCCGTTAGATGAGAACCCGCTGCTCACGGTGGATATGCTCTGGGAGTTCTTCTACGACAAGGGAAAGGAATATCTGGCTCATGATATTCGCTCCATTCTGGATTATTATCAGCGGGCAGCGAACCAAAAACTTGATTCCGAGCAGAAGCGTGTGCTGAAAACGGTTTTGCTGCTTCAGGCGATTTCCCAGTATGCAGGCGATTCCGTAGAGCTTTTTATTCCAAATGAGAAGAATATTAACAACGCCTTTGAGGGTTCTGACCTGGAAGGCCAGGCTTCTCGCTGCGCAGATCAGCTTGTAAGAGATAAGGTGCTGTTTTCTAAGTCCCTTGGCGGTGGAAAATTCCAGTATGCAGCTTACAGTAACGAGATGGACGTGGACGTAAAGCCATTTGAAGATCAGATTGACAAAAAAATACCTCTGCGTTGATTACAGAGGAACTTTCTGACCGGACAAGGGTCGTGGATGCCATCTCGCTCAGCGGAGCGTTGAAGCTTCGCTATGAGCTACGCTACGTCTCGGCATCTGACTTTGACTCCACCATCCGGCAGTTGCGCAACACAGAAGAAAAATATACGAATAAGATCGTAGCGGTTGTCTGCTTCGCAAAGGACGATCCCGAAAGTGTTATGATTGGCAGAAAGATTGCGACGGCAATCAGAGCCGGTGTTTATCATATGATTTGCGTTGATGCGTCCCGGACACCGTTTGGAGCAGACGGCTACGAAATGTACCGCCATGATATGGCTCTCTCTATGTCACAGCAAGGCAAAGACAATACGCTGGCAACTCAATATGCAAATAATGCGAAGGATTCTCTGAAAAAATGGAAAAACCGTATTGCCATGGGAGAATTCATTGTCTATACCGCAGACAAGCCAGATGGTGACCGTGCAGCAACAATGGATGCGCTGTTTACGATGCTTGCTGAGATTGACAAGAAAAAATACCCGGAATGTTTGGAGGGGAATTACACAGTTATCGCCAATATGTATACACCCTCCAGTATGAAACAAGGGGTGGAGTGTGCCTGCTTGCAGAAAACCAAGGGCACATTTCTCTCCGGGAGCCCTGCTACGAAGCTTGAAAAGGCTTTGGAGGGCGCATGGAAGGTTGAGGAATACTGGAAAGTGAACCCTCATCTTCCTATTTCCAGATTGAAGCTCTGCGTGGATGGAATTGTCGAGGATGGATTTAAAAATGGCGGACGTGTTTCCATCAGAAGCATTTATGATGTGCTGAAAGCCACTCCTTATGGCTTTATGCCTTGCAACCTCTCCGCTTTTATGCTTGGTTTCGTCTTGAAAGAATATGCAGATGGAACCTACAGTTGGTATGATGGTATTACCACTCATGTGTTAGATGTAGACAAGCTCAAGGAAATGATTGACGAAGTGATTCGCCTGGACATCACGCCAAATCCACGCTATAAGGACAAATATATCGTGGCAGTCACCCAGGAGGAAAAGGCGTTCAATGAGACTTCGTCTACAGTTTTTGGGATACCACTTAAAATGTGCACGTCTGTCCCGGAT
>JAJBVF010000423.1 GCA_020859965.1 Clostridiales bacterium | reverse complement strand
AGCAATTCCTGACATTCTGAAATATTTTCTTCAAATGCTTTCTCATTCTGTTCAGATCTGCTCAGTTCCTCCTGATCCCGCGCAAGGTTCTCACGGATCTCGCGCATCTGCTGTTCAATTTCATCGTGTTCCCTGCGCAGCTTCCTGTGCGATTCGGATGTATTGTTCTGTTTTTCGTTCAGCTCATCCAAACGAAGCTTAGCCGTATTTTGCGCCAGATATTCCTTTTGCAGTTCCTCATTCAGCCGCACCAGTTCCTCGCGCATCTGATTGCGTTCGCTGCGTGTCCGATCGATCAGCCCCTGAAGCTGATCCAAAGCGGAACGGCTTTTTTTAACACGTTGTTCCAGTTCTTCAATTTCTCTGCGACGTCCAAGCAGGTTACCCGAGTTTTTAAAGGCTCCTCCGCTCATCGAACCGCCAGGACTTAACAGCTCGCCGTCCAGTGTGACAATGCGAAGGGAATGACGGTATTTCCGCGCAAGCGCGATTGCATGATCGATCTGATCTACCACAACGGTACGGCCAAGCAGAGAATCTACAAGTGTCTGGTATTGCTTATCCGCCTTTGCCAGAGAAGAGGCAAGCCCAATCACACCGGTCTCTTCCAGAGCTTTAGGCGTCTGAAAAGATCCGCGGCTGGTCACACCGGACAAAGGAAGGAAGGTAGCACGACCGTATTTATTCTTCTTCAGGAATTCAATCTGCCGCTTGGCGGTCTCTTCCGTATCGGTAACAATATTCTGAATGCTGCCGCCCAGAGCGGTCTCGATGGCTGTCTCGTATTCCTTCTCCACTTTTATGATGTCTGCGACAACGCCAAGTATACCAGGCTCATGATCCTTTTGCTCCATAACTCGGCGAATGCTGTTTCCATAGCCATCATAACGTTCCGCGATGTTCCTAAGTGACTCCAGTCTAGACATTTCCCGATGGTAGCGCGTATGATCTTCTTCCATACGCTGATTGTAACCGGTCAGTTCCTGTTGGGTTTTGGAAAGAGTTTCGTTGATTGTGTCACTCTTCGAATTCAGATCATCAATTCTCGCACAGATGTCATCATACTCCGTCTGAACTTCGCGGGAAATAGTTTCCTGGGACGCCTCTTCACTTTTCAGGTGCAGCACTTCTCTGGAAAGCTGTGCTTTGCGAAGCTGTGCCTGTTCAGCCATCGTATCATAGCGCTGCATATGAGCCTTCAGAGAAGCGCGCTGATTCAGAAGCGAAATAATCGCACTTTTTGCCTGCTCTATTTTGTTTTCAAGATCCAGACATATATTCCGGAGCTCATCCAGAGCCTGCTGTCGTTCTTTTGCATCCGCAGCGACCTGTCCGGCCTGCTCTTTTTTTGCACGCAGCTCATCCAGAGTCTGCTTTTCCTGAGCGTCAAAGTCAGCTATTCCACGGATCGCGTCCTGTATCCTGCTGTTCAGATGCTCATCGCTGGTCTGAGACGTATGGATCTGCTCCTGCAGCAGTTGAATCTGGTTTTCAAACTGTCCCCGGCGAAGCTTCCCCTGCGCAGCTTCCTCACGCTTTGCCTGCAGCAGCGCATCCATACGCTCAATTTCCTGTTCCGCAGCTTCATATTCCATTCTTGTGCGGTCATACTCCGCTCTGGCGCTAGAAAGCTGTTCTTCCGCCGTGTGCTGTTTTTCACTCAATAGTTCCAGATCATGCTGTATTTTTTCTGTTTCAAGCAAAAACAGGTTGACATCGTAGACTTTCAGGGTATCTCTTTTCTGCAGATAAATTTTCGCAGTCTCTGCCTGTTTTTGCATCGGTCCAAGCTGTCTGGTCAGTTCTGAGAGAATATCATTCACACGCGTCAGATTCTGCTGCTCCGCCTCCAGTTTTCTGAGAGCTGTCTGTTTTCTGCGCTTGAATTTGACGATTCCGGCAGCTTCATCAAAAAGCTCTCTGCGCTCCTCCGGCTTGCCGCTCAGGATCTTTTCAATCTGTCCCTGCCCGATGATCGAATAGCCTTCTTTGCCAATACCAGTATCATAAAATAGTTCATTAATATCCCTTAAGCGCACCTGAGTCCCATTGAGCATATATTCACTCTCGCCGGAACGATAAACCCGGCGGGTCACTGTGACCTCGTCATAGGAAACAGCCAGCTTATGATCAGAATTATCCAGCGTAATAGAAACGGAGGCAAATCCCAGAGGACGGCGTGTCTCCGTACCGGCAAAAATAACGTCCTGCATATTTGTGCCGCGAAGGGATTTTGCGCTCTGTTCGCCGAGTACCCAGCGAACCGCATCTGCCACATTACTTTTACCGCTCCCATTCGGTCCGACAATCGCCGTGATTCCATTATGAAACTGAAAGGTGATTTTATTGGCAAATGACTTAAAGCCATAGACTTCTATACTTTTTAAATACATGTGCTATCTGTTCTCCCCGACGGAACCCTGGGCCTGAAGTGTCTGAATGGCCTGATAGGCAGCTTCCTGTTCCGCAGCTTTTTTCGTACTGCCGCTTCCTCTTCCCGCGACTGTACCGCCGATCTCCACCTCAACGCGAAAAACCTTGGCATGGTCAGGGCCATCTTCCCCTACGATCACATACCGGATATTATCATGACTGCAATTTTGCTGTACAATCTCCTGCAGCACCGTCTTGCTGTCAAAAAACAATTTCTTATGTTCAATGTCAGTCAGGATAAACCGTTCTGTAAATGCCCGTGCCGGCTTCAATCCTCCATCCAGATAGATTGCGCCGATCACTGCTTCAAGTGCATCCGACACAATCGAATTCCTTGTACGCCCGCCGGTGTTTTCTTCCCCTTTACCCAGCAACAGGTAACTGCTCAGATCAAATTCCTTTGCGCACAGAGCCAACGTCGGCTCACAGACAAGACTGGCACGCAGCTTTGTCAGCTGTCCCTCCTTCAAATCCGGATATTGGTGATACAGGAAATCGCTGCTGATCAGTTCCAGCACCGCATCTCCCAGAAATTCCAGGCGTTCATTGTCATGCATATTTTCCGCACGATGTTCATTCGCATAAGAACTGTGCGAGAGTGCCTGAAAAAGCAAATCCGTATTCTGAAAAAAGTAGCCTGTTTTCTTCTGAAATTCCGAAAGCTTCCTTTCGTCCATTTTTTCGCCCGCTTTCCTTTAAAGAAGGAGGCTTCACAGCCTCCCTCCCTTTTCCTGATTCGGCTTAGCCGATAGCTGCCTTGATTGCGTCAACAGCGTCTCCTACGGAGATAATCGTCTCAGCTTTCTCATTAGGAATCTCAATGTCGAATTCTTCTTCAATCCCCATGATAATCTGAAATACATCGAGGGAATCTGCACCGAGATCATCTACAAACGTAGTCTCTGGTGTAATCTCATCTGCATCCACATTCAGCACCTCTGAAATGATATTCTGTAATTTCTCGAATTCCATACCCTGCACACTCCTTTTCAATTATTATCAATAAGATTCTCTTTTATGATCTCATTGATTTTCTGTTTTTTAAATAATGCGCACTGGTAAATCGAATTTTCTACTTCCTGTGCTTTCGAACTGCCGTGGGTCTTCACTACAAGCCCCTTCAGACCAAGCAGAGGAGCCCCGCCATAGGAACTGCTGTCAAAAGATTTCAGAGTCTCCTTCAGAGAAGATTGGATCAGCAAAGCACCAATCTTTGTCTTCAGATTCTTCATCAGGCTGCCCTTAACC
>JAJBVF010000074.1 GCA_020859965.1 Clostridiales bacterium | reverse complement strand
TGACGTCATATTCCCTCAGCGTAGCAACCAGATCCGCATCTTCAATACGCCCCGTGTAAAATATATAGTTCCGCTGCGATGTAAACCAGTTCGATCCGTTGGAAAGCTCATAATTGCTCAAAACTTCTCTGATATCATCAACCGTCACATCCTCTTTCAGAGTAACCTGGATCTGATCCTCCTCCATATACACAGAATCAGCAAATCCGCCTTCTATCAGCTCCAGAAACTCATCATAGGTAATTTCCAGAGATGTAGTCGCAGAGCCTATTGCTGTAAAATTAAGCACGATTGAAAGTATTAAAAATACAATTATTATAACCACCCATACGGGAGGTTTCCTGATACCCTGAAATTTATTCTTATTCATAAAAACCTCCTCTCCTGTCCCGGAGATTGAGATTGCTGTAAGTGCAGCAGAGTCTGAAAGCCATGCCACAGCCTCACTATTCTTCATCTTCCTGTTTTATGATGTCCCGGATTTTTTTCATTGTTATTGCCATCTGGTTGAGTTCTTCCGGATTTATTTCAGACTTTATCCTTTCATAACATTCCCGCATCCGGACCGATTCTTTATCCAAAATCTCGTCCGCTTTTCCGGTAAGGGTTACATAGGTCCTGCCAATTTTTACATCAGTTTCCCACTGCAGATACCCATCTTTTTCCAGGGCTCCTACCATTTTTGATACTTCTGGCATTTCCATTTTCAGTTGCTCTGCCAGACTGAACAGATATACTTTCCCATTATCTGATTTATCCTTACCGAGCTCTCTGATGCAATATAAATAATAATAATCTTTCCGTTCAATGCCCTTGTACAGTGCATCCGTATCAAAAGTATCCCTGAAAAAAGCTGTGATTCCTTCTTCTTTCTGTTCCTGAACAGCCATTTTAAAGTCCCCTTTCTTAGTTTACAATTGGTTATAAATGGAAAACCGCAGAACATGATCTATCCTGCGGTTTTACTTAGCACCGCCCCAATGCAAAGCATTTGGAGAATAGACAGTGCATCCTGCCCTCGCCGGGTTATGCCCCCAATCTTCGATTGTGGGGCGCGGGCATCCCGCATTTCATGCGGGATATTCTCTCGCTCTTCGGCGAGATTTCCGCTAAGCGCAACGAGAGGGCGTTTCAATTTTGTTTGAGATTATATTTTTCCTGTGATCGTATAATTTAATAATCCATTTCGCCCGCGTCTGTCGGTGCCGTTTGTTTGTTATGCGGAATATAGCACATCCGTTAGCACTCGTCAATAATGATTGCTAATAATTTACACTAATTTTAGATTTTAGCCAAACAATCCGGTGATGACCGCGGCCAGGTTATTTTCAGCAAACACTGCCACTGTCACAAGGGATACAGTAGACATGATTTTGATAAAAATATCAAGGCACGGTCCCACAGTGTCCTTGAGCGGGTCACCCACCGTATCTCCGACCACTGCCGCATCATGGGCGGGGCTTCCCTTACCCGCCCCCTTGATATGACCGCTTTCGATGTACTTCTTTCCGTTATCCCATGCGCCTCCGGAATTTCCGGCGAATATGGCAATCATAATCGAACAGATCGTAGAACCGATGAGGATACCGCCTACAAACTCCGGTCCGAAAACAAAACCGCAGCCTACCGGAACCACGATGGCCAGCAGAGCAGGAACCCTCATTTCCCCGATTGCCCCCTTTGTGGAAATCTCGATACAGGTTTTATAATCGGGTTTAGCCTTTCCTTCCAGAATACCCGGAATTTCCTTAAACTGGCGGCGGACTTCATTCACCATGCTCCGCGCCGTTTTTGCCACGGCTTCTATCAGAATGCCGGAGAAAAGGAACGGGAGCGCGCCTCCGACAATTGCTCCGGCAAGCGTCATCGGCTCCATCAGGTTCAAAACCAGTTCTGTACTAAAATCATTATAAGAATACAGGTAGGAGATCATCAAAGCCAGGGCTGCCAGGGCGCCGGAGCCAATCGCAAAGCCTTTTCCGATTGCTGCAGTTGTATTGCCTACAGAATCCAGCGTATCCGTAATTTCCCGCACCTGCGGGTCCAGTTTGGACATTTCGGCGATTCCGCCCGCATTGTCTGAGATCGGGCCGTAGGTATCTACAGAAACCGTCGCCGTCACAAAGGATAACATCCCCATGGCTGCCATCGCTACTCCATACATCCCCGAAACAGAGTAAGAAATAATGATCCCTGCCCCCAGGATCAGACAGGGAAGCATACAGGATTTCATGCCCAGCGCAAGCCCCTGCGTAATTGTCAGGGCTGCTCCTTCCAGCGAAGCATGCGCAAGGTCTCTCGTCGGCCGGTATTCATCCGACGTATAGTATTCTGCAATCATTCCGATGGCAATGCCTGCAATCACGCCAACCGTTGCCGCAATCCAGGAAGACAGCCAGCCGCACTGGAATCCCAGAATATTACGCAGGGAACTGCTCTCATACCCGCCAAACATCAGCCAGGAAACTACCAGCCCCAAAACAATCGTCAGGCCGGAGGCAAGGTAAGTGGAACCGTTGAGGCTTTTGTGCGGATTTTCGGAAGGTTTCTTTCTGAAAATCAGGCTTGCTATGCCAACACAGGAAGCAATCAGCCCGATCGATACAAAGATAAGCGGGAACAAAACAAGCGTTTTCAGAAGGTCGTTGCTCATCCCTGTGCCTTCCGCAAGGGATTTTGAAAACATATGATAAGCCAGAATAATGCCTGAAGAAATCGCGCCGACATAGCTTTCCAGCAGATCTGAGCCAAGGCCGGCCACATCCCCTACATTATCTCCTACGTTGTCAGCAATGGTCGCGGGGTTTCTCGGATCATCTTCCGGAATATGTACTTCCGTCTTCCCTACCAGATCCGCCCCCATATCAGCTGCCTTTGTATAAATACCGCCGCCTACGCGGTTAAACATCGCCACCATCGAACAGCCAAGTGCGTATCCGGAAAGCGTCATCGTAAACGGGCAGAAGCTCAGCCCGATCAGGTTTGTGTAGGACGCTTCGGTGATTTCCAGCTGCCCCATTCCGATTCCGAATACCATGTAAACGATAAACAGACCAAGAAGTGCAAAACCGCCTACGCAAAGCCCCATTACAGAGCCGCCCTGAAATGCCACTTTCACGGTTTCTCCGATATCCTTCGTCTCCCGTGCGCGGTTGGACACCCTGACATTCGCATAAGTAGCGATCTTCATGCCAACGAATCCGGCGCAGCCGGACATCACAGAACCGATAATCAGAGCAACCGCTGCATGCCAGGTTGTAATCACAAGCAGCACTACTGCTACGATTGCTACTACTGTGTATAAAATCTTATATTCATAGTTTATAAATGCGTTTGCGCCAACGCGAATAGCTCCCGCAATTTCCTGCATTTCTTCTGTGCCTTCCGGCATCCGCTTTACTGTCATGTAGTTAAAAGCAGCAAAGCACAAAGCCAGTACCGCGGCAATGATTACTATATAAATCATCTTTTTCCTCCTGCTGGTTGATTCAATCCCTGTCCACTTTCTCCCACAACCTGAATGTCTGTCTGTATGCACAGTCATTAGGCAAAGTAGGATGGAACAATGCCACGAACAGATTTACCTTCCCGCAATGATTGCATTTACGAAAACGGTCTTTATAAACCTTGCATAAATGCGTTTCTACATCCAGATTTTCACACGGGCTGTCATAGTGAATGG
>JAJBVF010000392.1 GCA_020859965.1 Clostridiales bacterium | reverse complement strand
TCGAACTGGACTCAAAATTTTTTAAATCACCCCTTGACATTTCTTAGCTGGACTTCCTTGATGTCTGCCTGCACCACACCCTGATAACCGGTGCCCATCATGTCGCCGACCAGAAGCGCCTGTTCATCCGGAACGCCTTCCGGAATGATCAGGCAGGCCTGATCCGCCAGAGGTACGCGGACGTATTCTGCCATGCCGCCGTTCAGGTTGCCCCAGGAAGGATCACTTCCGAAAAGCGCGCCATTCGGACAGTGGCCGGTGTTCCCGCTCTTGCAGACCGGACATTCGCCGCAGTACGGATAAGTGGCAACATCCACATGGTCGCCGACCTTAAATTTCTTCACTTCGCTTCCGGTTTCAATGATCGTTCCCACAAATTCATGGCCTGTGGTGAAAGGCGCAGTCAACGGCTGAAAACCTTCTGCGTAATGCACCTCACTGGTGCAGATTGCGGTAGCCGTCACCTTCAGGAGCACATCGGTAGGCTCCTGGATCTTCGGCATTTCCGCCTCACCCAGGCGATAATCATGCAAACCGTAAATAATTCCTGCTAACATTGTTGTTCCTCCTTGTTTTTATTTTTCTGATACAGCAATACCTGAATACTATGGTCGCCCAGGGCTAGGAGTCTATGTGAGAGCATCCCTGCCCTTTTCACCCTTGTATTATCAATACCTGCGTTCCGAAAATCCCTTGTAAAACCCGACATCGTAATGGGACTTCATCATATACTGCATGATTTCCTTTGAGTCCAGTTCGGTAAGAAATTTTACAGAGCTGTTGATATTCTGGAAGCTGCCATATCCGGCCGCCAGAACTTTTGTAATCTCCACTTCCGCCCAGGGCGCATTGGCAGTAGACCGGAGCGTTACCTTTGCCGTTGCGGGAGTCCACGAGGTATAAGTGGAATCCGCATAATTGGAAAGGAGCCGGGCATTGCGGAATTCACATCTGCCGTCTTCTCCTTCCTCCAGATCCCATTTGATCAGGTACATGGTACCCATCGTCTTCTCACCCGTCTCGTTGCTGTGGTAGATTTCTTTGCCCGCCGGTGTATTATACTCTCCAAGCTCAGCCTCAATATCGAGGAAGCGCACACCATCTTTCACACAAAAGCCGTGGAAGCGGTTTTCGGAAACCACAAGCGTGATATCATCACAGGGCTTCTTCGGAAATCCTGCCAGTTCGCGGCCTACCATCCCGCCAAAAGGCCCGCAGAATGCTTTCTTCGAGTTCAGAAAATGGGAGCGGAAAAAGATGCCCGGTTCCCCGTTGTAGGTCACTGGAATGATCATTGCGCATTCATTGTATCCAAGTCCGAAATTGTTGTCCGGCATGTTGATGATATAGAAATTCACAACCGCAGCAGGAATCTCAAAGCATGGCGGGACAATCCTGCGCAGGATCTCCATTTTTGTTTCACAGCATACAAAGATGCCTTCCTCGTTACGCATTTCGCAGCCTTTGGAAAAGACCGAATCCGGACTGCTGTAAATTTCATCATATGGAGTAAAAAAACTGTAATTACTCATCTTGTATATCCTCCTTTTGTTTGAATCCGAAAAGCAAGCTCTTTCCTTAAAGGGTATAGCCCAGTTCAAAGCCGGCACGCACCGCCTCCGTAATCTTACCAACTTTGGCCGCGTCGCCGATCACATAGCTGTTATTCACGGCCTCTTTCAGTTCTGCTACCTTTTTCCCGTTTATCTTAGAACCAAGGCAGACCACAACCGCGTCCGCCGGTATCAGCTTCTCCTGTCCGTCCGCCTGCGTGACAACGCCTCCCTCAGTAAATTTCACTACCTTATGGGAAAGCAGGACATCCACATGGCACTTTTTCAGTTCATTCCATGTGTCGCTGACAAGCTGGCTGAACTCTCCCGCACAGATACCGTCAGCAAGTTCAATAATCTGAACTTCATTCCCAGCTTCTGAAAGCAGCTGTGCCGTCTCACAGCCGGTAGCTCCGCCGCCGATGACAGCGACCTTCTTTCCTTCCAGGGAAACCCTGCCGGTAAGGATCTCGTCATACAGGTAAACATTGCTGTTGTGTATCCCATCAATCGGCGGTGTGGCAGTCTCCGCACCGATGGCAATGATTGTGGCATACGGGTTCAGCGTCTGAAGCTGCTCCAGGGTCGCCTCCGTATTCAGCCGCACATCTACGCCAAGCTTTTTAAGCTGTACTGTATAGTAATCGGTAATATCCTGCAGCATCTCCTGATGCGGCGGCAGCTTCGCCAGGTTGACCGTACCGCCAAGCTCGCCGTTTTTCTCAAAGAGAACCACTTTATAACCGCGGGAAGCAAGGACCCGCGCTGCTTCGCATCCGGCAGGACCTCCGCCGACAATCGCAACCGTCCCGTTATTTTTCGCCTCCGGCCATTCCGTCAGCTCTGCTTCACGTCCCAGCCGCACGTTCATAGTACACCTTACGCATTTTCCGGTCGCCACCTGCGACAGACAATGGATACAGGAGATACACGGACGGATATCTTCCTCCTGTCCGGAAGCCGACTTATTGACCCACTCCGGGTCGCAGAGAAGCTGCCTTCCTAAACCTACAAAATCACAGTTTCCCTCTTCCAGCATCTGCTCCGCAAAATCCGGCTTTTTGATGACATCCACCGCGATCACAGGAATGCTCACCGCTTCTTTTATCGTCCTGCCTAAACGCTTTTTCCAGCCCGGTCCATAAGAACGGGACTCTATGATATAGATATCGGACTCATAGGTGCCATTGCTCACGTTCAGGGCAGCGATGCCGATGGATTCCAGATACAGGGCAATCCGTACCCCGTATTCCAGGTCATATCCCGTCTCCGTCATCTCATCCGCAGTGAGACGAACCGTGATCGGGAAATTCCTGCCGCAGGCTTTCTGGATTCCCTGGACAATCTCCGTGATAAAGCGCATCCGGTTTTCAAAGCTTCCGCCATACTCATCCGTCCGGCGGTTCGAGTCCGGACTGATAAACTGGTTGATCAGGTAACCATGCGCTGCGTGGAGATCTACCCCGTCAAAGCCGGCCGCCCGTGCAATCATCGCGCCGGTCACAAATTTGCCTACAAGGTCATGGATTTCATCCACAGTCAGCTCCTTCGGCGTATGCTGGATGAGCGGGCTTTTTACCTTAATCGCGCTGGGTGCGACTACATACCCGTTGTTGAACCTCGGAACTCCCTGCCTTCCGGGGTGCTGCAGCTGAAGAATCATCTTTGTCCCATACTTATGTACGGAATCGACCATCCGTTGCAGGGACGGAATATACCGGAAATCATTTGCACGCAGGTTCGCTGCCGAGCCTTTGCCGTGTTCTTCATCCACGCAGCAGATCTCCGTATAGATCAGGCCGACACCGCCCTTCGCCCTTTCCGTATAAAAATCAATCAGACAATCCGACGCTTCGCCGCTCGCGTTCGCAAAATTCAGCCCCATCGGGGACATTACCACCCGGTTCTTTAATGTCAGGTTTCCGATTTTTCCTTCTGAAAACAGTCTCTCGTATCCCATAATACAATACCTCGCTTTCCTCTTCTCTGATTCTGCTCAGTAGCTTCACAGGCCTTCTGTCTGCCAGTAAACCTGCTGATTCATCAATTAGTGCCTTCCTGTTTATGAACCCGTTACTTAATTGCCTGCAATCCTGCTCATAATCATTTCCACCGATTTATCCACACCGACGGAGCTGT
>JAJBVF010000257.1 GCA_020859965.1 Clostridiales bacterium | reverse complement strand
ATTCTTAATATTGTACCAATACAAGTTAAAAACAGGAGCGTTATAAAATAATGTAAAAATAGTGAAATTTTAATGGAATTTCTAATATATATCCGCTATAATAATAGTATTGAAATCCGGAAAAGAGGTGTTCGATTTGATTCAGATTTCATTAACGAACAGTATTTTAAAGCAAATATCCGCAATTGAGCAAAACAGATTTTCACTCAGTACCATTAACATACCTTCCATCACTGCAAACAGGATGCGGAAGAATTCAAAAAAGAAAAGCTCCTATGCTTCGAACAAAATTGAAGGAAATCCACTTACAGAAGCACAGGTAAATGTCGTCATCGACAGCGACCCACACAGGCACTTTCTAAAACCAGAACAGGAAGTAAGGAATTATTATCTGGCTCTGGTCATGCTGGAAGAAAAGATCAGAAAAAGAACCCCTTTTTCTAAAGAGCTGATTTTGGAAGTGCAGGCTCTGGTTGAAAAAGGCGCTTCTAAAGAAAAAATCGGATTACGAGGTGCTATGCCACCCGGATTTTTATTCGCTGTATATGATTCAGAAAGCGGCAACGCGGAATATATTCCTCCTGAAAATACGGATATTCCAGGATTGCTCGATGAACTGGTCGAATATGTAAATACGACTGATGATCATCCGCTGATCGTTGCAGGAATTGTCCACTACCAGTTGGTTACCATTCATCCTTTTGAGGATGGTAATGGCAGAACAGCACGTTTATTATCCGGCTATATTTTGGATTTAAATGGGTATGGTTTTTCTGGGATTGGTTCCCTCGAGGAATATTTCGCGTATGATTCAGAGGAATACTATAAGGCTTTGCAGATGGGCCTTCCTGCATTATATTACTCCGGAAGAGACAATCCTCCGCATCCGGAAATATGGATCTGTTATTTTTTACGAATGGTTGAATTATATTCCTCAAGAGTATGCGAACTTTCCAAAGAATCAAATGACGAAAGTCTATATACAGGTCTTTCTCATTTAAACGAAAAGGAAAAGAAACTGCTGCTGTTCCTGATTCAAAAACATTTGTATGAGTTTACTCCGATTGAAGTAAGCAAACTATTGAAAGTAACAAATAAAACTATCATCAACAGATGCGCAAAGCTGTCTGAAAACGGTTTCCTTGTGCCAGTAATCGTAAAACAAAGAATACGCTCCTACCGGCTCAGTGATTTTGCGGTAGAAAATCAATCCAAACTACTAGAGGTTCTGGGATGACCATCACAAGCCTGTGAAGAGACGGAATAAAATAATTTTCCCCACATATGTCATTTCAAAAATAGTGTAAAAACAATGAAATTTTAATGAAATTCCTGCCTTGCATCTGATATATTTAAGTGCTTATAAAACGACTTACGTCGTTTACTATAATTCAAAATCCAAAGGAGGATGAATACAGGATATGAAATTGATGATAGCCTCTGACATCCACGGCTCCGCTTTTTACTGCCGTGAGCTATTTGCTGCATTTGAACGGGAGCAAGCCGACCGGTTACTGCTCCTTGGCGACCTTCTGTATCACGGGCCGAGAAATGATCTGCCGCGCGAGTATGCTCCGAAAGAAGTCATCCCTCTCTTAAACGCGCATAAGCAGCAGATTTTCTGTGTGCGCGGCAATTGCGATACAGAAGTAGACCAGATGGTACTGGAATTTCCCATTCTGGCGGATTACTGCATTTTACCGGTTGAAGATTACTCAAACCGGCTGATCTATGCGACGCACGGTCATCATTACAATACCGCGACACCGCCTTCCCTGCAACCGGGAGACATTCTTCTTCACGGTCATACACACGTTCCCGCATGGGAATCTTTTGGAACAGATAATCTGTACCTGAACCCCGGTTCCGTCTCGATTCCGAAAGAAAACAGTGCGCATGGTTATATGACACTGGATGGCGCGGAATTTCTCTGGAAAACTCTTGATAGAGACGTCTATCATTCTCTTACGCTATAAATCAATCTGGCACTTCCAGTTCGTCTGCGCGGACGCGGCAACAGAATTGCCAGAATTCCATGCGCCTAAAAACAGATGGTGAGACTCCGCAAAGGAATCTCACCATCCATTTTTATTTCATCTGCCTCTTCCGGAAACAGAATCAATACTCTTTATTATGCAGCAGCTCATGCGTCTTTCCTTTGAGGAAATCTGCGTAAAGAGCCTGAACCATCGGGTTCTCATCCGGCTTTTTGATGATCGCCACATTGTCCGCGCCATAGATTCCGCGTGTACGGGCTGCCTTGGTACGGTCGCCGGCTCTTGGCGGCTGACCTCCGCCCATAATGCAGCCGCGGCGGCAGGCCATCACTTCGATCAGGTGGTAATTCGCCTCTCCGCTCTTTACCCGTTCCATCACTTTGCGCGCATTTGCCAGGCCGCTGACTACGCAGACATTGATATCCATACCTTCATACGGAATCGTGAACTCTTTGATCGGCTCGTCCCCGCGGACGCCGCATTCTGCGATTTCTTCCAGTGCAGCTTTGTTGTGCTCCGGGATCAGGCGGCGAAGCACTGCCTCCGTCACACCGCCGGTCACGCCAAAGAGGACGCCGCCGCCGGAACCGAATCCGAATGGCATATCGCTTGCTTCCGGCTCCAGTGACGCAAAGTCAATACCGGAATTGTTGATCATACGGATCAGTTCTGTCGTCGTTATTACATAATCTGTATCCTTTTCGCCCTTCGTGTAGCTGTTCGGACGATTGATCTCCATCTTTTTCGCCGTACACGGCATAAAGGATACGACCACTGTGCGTTTCCCTTCCGCATGCTTCGGATCCCGGTACCACTCCTTGGTTACCGCCGAAAGCATTCCCTGCGGCGAACGGCAGGTCGAGAGATTCGCCTTGTATTCCGGATACTGATCACAGACAAATTTTACCCATGCCGGACAGCAGGAAGTCATCAGCGGCAGCCGGATTCCCGCCTGCACACGGTGAAGGAATTCTTCCGATTCTTCCATTACGGTCAGATCGGCGGAAAAGGTAGTATCATACACCTCGTCAAAGCCCATCCGGTGCAGTACATTCACGATTTTGCCCATAACACTCTTGCCTTTTGTCAGGCCATAAGCGTCGCCTACTGCCACACGGACAGCAGGAGCCACCTGCGCTACGACCCGGATATCCGGATCCGCAAGAACATCCCATACTTCCTCAATATTCGTATGGATGCTGATAGCGCCTGTCGGACAGAACACACGGCACTGGCCGCAGCCGACACAGTTCGTCTCGACAATCTTCTTATTAAACGCCGGAGTCACCAGCGCGTCCGTCCCGCGGTAAGCAAAGCCGAGTGCACCGATTCCCTGAAGCTCCTCACACGCGCGCACACAATCGCCGCAGAGAATACATTTATTCGGATCACGCACGATTGCTGCCGAGCTCTCATCAAGCTCCTGTTTTTCCCTCGTATTTTTGAACCGTACGTTCGTCACACCCAGGCGATGCGCCAGAAGCTGAAGATTGCACTCACCGCTCTTGACACAGGTCGTACAGTCACGGCTGTGCGCGGACAGGAGCAGCTCTACGATCAGCTTACGGTATTTCTTCACTTTTCCGGAATTGGTATAGATCACCATACCGTCACTCGGCTCTTCTGATCAGGAAGCAAAGGTTCTTCCCAGGTCATCATCTACCGTACACATGCGGCAGGCGCCACAGGTCGACCCCTA
>JAJBVF010000172.1 GCA_020859965.1 Clostridiales bacterium | reverse complement strand
CGACCGCATACTTTCTGCATTGTCAGAGCCGAATCTGGAGATCGCTTTTCGGGCAAATCCTTCATTACGTCCCTCTTTTTTTGCTTCATCAATCATATTGGCGATTGTGGAGGCGCGTCGTGCGCTGATATCTCGCATCCCATCCGTACCATAATCACTGATTGACGGTATATTATTTTCAAAAGCCATATTTGCATCTCCTTCATTAAATGCTGTAATCCGTATACTCTCCCAGCAGCGAACTCAGGAATCGAATTGTTTTTTCATCCTTCGGATTTTCGAGAATCTCCTTCGGTACTCCCTCTTCCACAATCACTCCGCCTTCCATGTAAAGCACACGGTCAGCTACTTCCTTTGCAAAAGATATCTCATGTGTCACTACAATCATCGTAATTCCGGTCGCAGCAACCGCCCGCATAGTGGCCAATACCTCTCCAACCAGCTCAGGATCCAGTGCAGAGGTTGGTTCATCGAACAAAATCACTTTTGGATTCAGCGCCAGCGCCCGGCAAATCCCGACCCTTTGCTGCTGTCCACCAGAAAGCTGTGACGGATATGCATTCGCGCGGTCAGCAAGATTCACGTTTTCCAGTAATTCCATCGCCCTGCGCTCTGCTTCCTTTTTCGGCACCTTTTGTACGCGCACCATACCTTCCGTGACATTTTTCAGTGCCGTGCGATTGCGAAACAGATTGTAGTGTTGAAAAACCATTGCTGTTTTTTTACGGATTTCCTGCACTTCGCTGCGTTTTGCCCTGCAGCTGTCCACTGTCAACCCATCGATCGACACCGTTCCGCTGTCTGCGGGACCAAGAAAATTAATCGTTCGCAAAAGGGTCGTCTTTCCGGAACCTGAAGGGCCAAGTATCACAACGACCTCTCCTTCTTCTATTGACAGGCTTACATCTTTCAATATTTCTTTTCCGCCCAGCTGCTTTTTGATGTTCTTTAATTCCAGCATCATAAGTTCTGTTCTCCTTTACACGGCGCGTGGTTCTTTCTGGTAACGGTTCATTCTCCTGCTCAGCAAATTCAGTCCACGCTCTGCGAGAATGCACACAACCCAATATATACCGGCAGCGACAAGATATCCTTCCAGAATCGCATAATTAACCGCCGTAGAAGCACGGGCAGTCGCCAACAATTCAAACACATTTACCACAGATGCAAGACTCGTCGCTTTCAGAAGCCACATAAAATAATTAGCCAGATTAGGAAAAGAAATAGCCACCGCCTGCGGGATTACAATCCGCACATGTGCCTGCAGCCCGCTCATACCAATGGAATAAGCTGCCTCCAGCTGTCCTCTGTCTACTGCACGATAAGAAGACACCACGACATCTGTCAGATAAGCACCATAATTCATTGCCAACGCTACAACGGCAAATCCAAAATAAGACGGATTGCGCGGATTGTATTCATAGCCGAAAAATCCGTCAAACATCTGCAGTACATAGGGCAGCGCGTAATAACAGAAAAGCAGCTGTACGATCAGAGGCACACCCTTGATAAACGTATTCAGTGCGACAACCAGCTGCCTTAGCAAAGGAATTCGCTTCAGAATACATGCGCCAAATAACACCGCCACCACCAGAGCAAAAAACAGGGAGACAAAGGTAAGAGCAAGTGTTACCGGAAGTGCACTCAGAACCACCGGAATATCTTCAATCATGAACTGATAATTCAGATTCATGTAAGCCCCCTTTCATATCTGCTGAAATATTCCGTCAGCAAATTAAAGACCAGCTCAATTACTACATTTATCAGAAAATAGATAACTGCAGCTGCCAGCAGAATCCAGATCTGTCCGTATCCCCGATGGAGCGCGATGATTTTATCGGCCCTGCCCATCACATCGACCACTCCGATCACATAGGCTACTGCCGTTCCCTTGAGCAGATCAATCTCCAGATTTTTCAGATTGGGAAGAGCCACCTGCAGGGTCAGCGGTGCAGTCACATACCAGAAGCACTGCCAACGATTATAGCCAATCGAATACCCCGCCTCAATCTGGTCTTTATCAATCGCTCCATAGGCTCCGCGCAAAGCTTCAGAGACAAAGCTGGAGAAATTGCAGCAGGTAGCTATCACATAAAAAATCCCTGCATCCCATCGATTAATATTCATCCCGAAAATCGCGAAAATTTCAGGCAATCCAAAAAAGACAAGATAAATCTGTACAAGCCCCGGAGTTCCCCGAAAGAATGATACAAACAAAGAAACCAGCCAGTACAGCAGGTTTCTTTTTCCCACCCTTACCAGGCAGATCACAGTGCCGAGAACCATGGAAATCGCTGTCGGTACCAGAAAATAAAAGAGTGTAACCGGTATATATTCTACAAGAGACGGTAATGAAGTAATAAACAATTCATGCCCTCTCCACATGAATGTAATCCTCCTATTATTTTTGCGAGGTATCAGCATTGAATATCCGCAGCCGGATACCTCGCTTTATACTTTGTATAGTCAGCGCAGTCCAAGCTCCTCAGCTACGGCAAAATTGTCCTCACCAAAGAATTCCACTGTCAGTTCGCCGAGTGTGCCATCCTCTGTCAAAGCGGTGATAGCCTCATTTACTGCCTCCTGCAGTTCTGCATTATCCTGATTGATCAGAAATACGGTATCACGGCCGTCTACACGTTCTGTAATCGTCAGATCTGTATATCCTGCCTCTTCCAGGATGGCATTTGCCTGCTCTGCAGAAAGGTAGGCCGCATCATAGACACCATCCTCTACGCCAGTGATTTCATCTGCCATCGCTCCGGATGAAGCCAGATTTTCAAACTCAATCTCAATCTCCGGATGATTCTCAATCCATTCAGCCAGGGCCACTGCGCGCCCATCAGTAGCTACAATCGGAGCGATGCTCTTCCCGTCCATATCTTCCAATGATTCAATACCACTATCTTCCTTTACAACCAGATTCATGAAAAAGTAATTATATGCCTCTGATACCAGAAATGCTTCCTCTCTCGCGGGTGTACGGAATTTGCATCCGGCATCCAGATCATAGCGGCCATTCGTAGTACCTGCCAAAGCGGTTTCGTAGTCCAGAACAGTATAATTAAACGTCCAGTCCTCAAGATAATCATCAATCAGCTGTAGTACCTCATATTCATATCCGGCAGGATTTCCATCCTCATCCTCGTAGGAATACGGAGCATTTTCAGCCTCAAGTACAATCTCCGCTGTATTTGTCTCCTCCGCAAAAGCAGTAAATCCAGTTGCCGAAACAGCTGCTGCCGTTATCAGTGCCAGTGCTTTACCATTAATCTTCATCTTCTTATCCTCACTTTCTCGTTCTTTATTTCACCGCAGCAAATCCGTTTTCCAGATCCGCGATAATATCATCAATGTGCTCTGTTCCGATGGAAAGACGGATCGTGTTAGGTTTAATTCCCTGATCCAGAAGCTCCGTCTCGGAAAGCTGGGAATGAGTTGTAGTCGCCGGGTGAATCACCAGACTCTTCACATCCGCCACATTGGCCAGCAGGGAGAAGATCTCCAGGCTGTCGATAAATTTCCACGCTTCTTCCTTGCCGCCTTTGATCTCGAAGGTAAAGATACTTGCCCCGCCATTCGGGAAGTATTTCTCATACAGCTCATGTTCCGGGTGATCCGGCAGGGACGGATGATTGACTTTTTCTACCTGCGGATGTGCTGCCAGATATTCTACGACCTTCTTCGTGTTCTCCGCATGTC
>JAJBVF010000395.1 GCA_020859965.1 Clostridiales bacterium | reverse complement strand
GCATAGAGATACGTGACACCTATGTTTCTGTGAATTACTCTGGTACCGTTAACTGCAAGACGCTTATTCAAGACACCGCAAACCAGATGGGCGTGACCGTCTCGTTCTCTTACAATGCCGAGTTCGGTGAGATACCAAACGGCTACTCCTATGTGGGGCCAGCGTCAACCGTCATATCAAAGGCTTGCGACACCAGTGGACTTAGCTGGAGCATCAACAATGGAGTGCTTCAGGTGAAGAAGCCTGGTGACACTATGAGTCGTGAGGTCTACATGCTGTCTGCTGATACCGGCCTCGTCAGTATTCCCGAACGAGTGCAAATCTCTGAAGACTCCGATGGTTATGAGTATGGCTGGGATGTGGAGTTCTTGATGAACGCTTCCATCAACATTGACGACTATGTATTTCTGGACAGTATCTATGTGACGGGCTACTTCCGAGTGTACTCCATAACGATTGAAGGAGATAACTACGAGGGAGACTGGACCTGCACAGCGCGGCTTCTGGAGGTGAGTTGATATGATGCAGGAATTTGTGTCGAGCATGAAGAAGGCCATGCAAGCCATGATTGATGAAATCCATACTGCCGTCCCTGCTACTATCAGCTCATACGACGCTGCAACGAATATGGCAACGGTTCAGCCGGAAGCAAAGTATAAGAAGCCCAACGCTGAAACCATTGACTACCCTGTTGTCTCTGGCGTTCCTGTTGTATTCCCGCAGAGCGAGACTGTGGCGATTGCTTTCCCTGTCAAGGCTGGCGATAAGTGCCTTCTGGTTTTCTCTGAGACGGCGCTCGACTACTGGCAGTACGGGCAGGAGACGGATACGGATTTGAAGTTTGACCTCAGCAACGCCATTGCCATCCCGAACCTCATGCCATCAGGAAACGAAGCCATGCAGAGTGCCTGTGATGAGGATGCCGCAATTATCAAGGCCGGAGATACGGTGCTGAAGGTGAAGTCTGATGCTGTCTATATCACCGGCAAGCTCCACGTAACAGGGAACATCACCTGTGACTCTGATGTTACTGCAAGCGGCGTGAGCCTCAAGTCTCAACAGTGAGAAAGGAGCAGCCTATGTTTGACCTGAAACTTACGAAAAATGGGGACTTAGAGTTGACCGACACCGGCGACATCACCACTACAGAGAGTGTGTGTCAGGCGGTGAGAATACGGCTGCTCTGGTTCTTCGATGAATGGCGACTCGGACCAGATATGGGGTTCAAATACTTCGAGTATGTGTTCGTTAAGAATCCCAGTTACTCCATGATTCGGCATTTGATTAGAGAAGCAATACTGGATGTTGATGAAGTCACAAGCGTTGGCGACATTGACATCAGTGTAAACAGCAAAACCAGAGAAGCAACGATTGAGGTGGAGTTCTCCACCGATGAAGATACCTTCAGGGAGGAGGTAAATATCGAATGGCAAACTACGGACTAACGGATAGCGGCCCGAACCCGAAAAGGCTCGATGTAATTTTGGAGGAGATGCACAGCAAGCTCTCGGACCTGATGGGAGTAAACACGAGACTGCACCAACAGTCCTTACTCAATCATCTGCTGACAAATATCGCTGATGAAATTGCGGAGCTATGGGAGTACGGGACGGATGTCTACTACTCTCAGTACCCGTCCAGCGCAGAAGGCAGCAGCCTCGACAACGCATTGCAGTTCGGCGGCATCACGAGAGAGCAAGCGGCAAAGTCCTACTACAAAATACTCTGCACGGGCTTGGATGGAACAACGATTCCTTCTGGAACCATCATTGCGTCCGATACTAACCCAGCTACAAACCTTGTGCTGGATGCTGATGCTCAGATTACTCGCTCCGATTTCAGCACAGCGGTAGTGATTCTTGCAACGGAGAGTTCTTCCTCAACTCTCAATGTAGTTGTCAATAACGTTATCTATGCAGGAGATACTTTGGAGGGAATTGCCGAGGCGATGGCAGACAACGAGGACTTCACGGTGTCTTACGAAGATGGGAAGCTGACAATAGTTGCTGTTGATGAAACAAGCTCTAATGTGCTGGTCTTGTCCGAAAACCTGACGACAGAAACGGTGGGAACCATCGTATCTTTTGCCACAGAGGAGTATGGAGACATTCTTATCCCTGACGGCGTGGTTACGAAAATCGTGAACTCTGTTGCCGGACTGCAAAACGTCAGCAAAGTGAGAAGCTACATCGCGGGGCGGCTGCTTGAAACAGACACGGAATTTCGGCAGTCACACCTTGACAAGATTTATAATCAGTCCTCGCGGATGCTGGAGAGTATAAGAAGCGCAATTCTGGAGAACTGTCAAGGCGTTGAGAGCGTTGCCCCATACGAGAACGACACCAACGAAACAGATGAAATGGGCCGACCTCCACACAGCATTGAAATTGTTGTGGACGGTGGAGACAAAGAGGAAATTGCACAGCAGATTTTTGACACAAAAGCTGGCGGTATCAGCACCTACTGTTCTGAGGATGAAAACGGCGTAACCGTCACCCTGAAGGGCTCATACGGAGAGGACATTGACATACGATTTAGCAGACCGTCGAAAGTCTATGTGTGGTTCCAGATAGGCATTACACTAAGCTCTTCCACAAACCTGCCGACGAACTATGCAGAATTGATAAAGGAAACACTTCTGGACTGCATGGACGACGTTGACGCTGGAAGCGATGTTGTGCCGCAGAAATTTACCACCTCGCTCTACTCAAATGTACCGGGCGTGGATTACTTCGATATTCGACTATTCTCGACAAGAGACAGCACCGAGAGTCCCGATGACTATACCGAACGTAGCGTCAGCGTCACCGCACGAGAGAGGGCTTATACGACTGAGAGCATGATTGGAGTGGTGATAGATGCCTGATTATAGCGTGAAGCTGAAGAACGACCTCGTTGAGCAGTTCAAAGAGCAACCTGTTATCGAAGCACTGATGGAGGCGATTGGCGAACAGCTCAATGACTTGTACGCTTTCTTTGAGGACCTGAGAAATCTGCGTGGAGTGCAAACAGCTACAGGAGCGCAGCTTGAAGGAGTCGGGGACATTGTTGCCCTAACCAGAAAAGAAGCTGGCGAGCTGGCTTGTATTGATGAATCAGTCTATGTGCTGGATGATGAGGGGTACAGGAACTACCTCATATTCAAAATCTGGCGTAACACCTGCGACTGTACCTATTCGGACATAATCAAAGCACTGAGTATGTTCTGGGACAAGCCCCTCTACTACAGCGAGAGCTTGGATGTCCCTGCGACAATGATTTTGGAGACTGGAGAGCTTTCGCCGGAGGACGACCTGCAGAAGTTACTAACAGCACCGCTTATCAAAGCCGCTGGCGTTGGCATCTATATCAAGGCTACAACGGTTACTCCTGAAATTCAATGCACTCTGCCTGTAAGCGCAGCGATGATTGGAGGGTATCAATCCACAACGCTCCCTGAGCTGGAACTATAGAAATGGAGGATAAAATGAGTTATTACGGATTCACTGTAACTGACCAAGGGAGGTCACTGATTGCCAAGCTGGTTGCAGGGGAAACGCTCACCATCAGTAAAGTCATGGTTGGAAGCGGCTGCTGTGACGATAGCGATTCTCCGAGTACCCTGACTGACCTAATTTCGCCGGTTGCTGCTGGCACAAGCACAACTCCAACCTACGATGGAACAACCGTGTCTATGACAATCGAATATCGCTCAGACCTTAAC
>JAJBVF010000295.1 GCA_020859965.1 Clostridiales bacterium | reverse complement strand
ATATTCATCTTATTCTGCCGTCATTTCTGCCGCAATTTCAAACGTCTCCTCCGTCTGCTCTTCCCCAACCTCACTTAAAATGCCCGCGCCAAGTCCAATCAAGCCACCCAGCAACACACAGGCAAGGAAAAAAATCAGCACCCAGGTCTTAAGCAGCTTGCGGATCTGGTTCACAAAGGAGTGCAGCGCATAATAACCATATAGTCTCATTTCGTATCACCCTCCTGCTATTCCTTGCTCTGCCCTGATTCATCTTTTCCCTGATCCTGCTCTTTTTTGCACTGACCATCGCTTTCCTCCGTCAGATCAAAAAACAGCTGCTCGAGACTTCTTCCATCCGCTGCCAGCTCGTCGCGTGTCAGATTTGCCTGGATCTTTCCGTCCTTCATAATAATGGTTCGGTCCCAGAGCATGTCCACACTGTCGATCATATGGGTACTGACCAGAATCGTCTTTCCTTCCTGCCGCATTTCCTCGATCAGAAGCTTTAATTCCTTGATCGCGTGCGGGTCCAACCCGATCATCGGTTCGTCCAGCAGCAGCATCTGCGGATCCGGCAGCAACCCCAGACAGATATTCAGCTTCTGCTGCATTCCTTTCGAGAGCTCGTCACCAAATTTTCTGCGCTTATCGGTCAACTCAAACCGCTCAAACAGTTCATCAATTCTCGCCTGGTAAGAGTCCCGCCCCGCGCACAGCGCATCAAAATGGGCGGGACGACTTGCCCTCGAACGAAGTGAGGGGCGCTTCCATAGTCCCGCCCCGCACTTCCGCCAAGTTTATATGCCCGCGCGATAAATTCCATATGCTCAGACACCGTCAGGTTCGAATACAGCGAGGGCATCTCTGGTATGTAACCAAGCAGGCGGCGCGCCTCCGGCGTTTTATTGGAATAATTTTTAACCGTTATCTCTCCCTCATATTTCAGAAAGCCGATCATCGCCTTGATGATCGTACTTTTTCCGGCGCCGTTCGGCCCGAGCAAAACGGTCACTGTCCCCGGATCCAGATGAAAGCTCAGATCATTGCAGGCCAGCACCTTGCCATATTTCTTTGTCACATGTGATACGTTCAACATTTTTCTTTTCTCCTTATACGCTTTTTCGCCCTTAGGCAGGCGTTTTTCTTCCCTCACTATAAATGGACTTATAAATGGACTCCACCTACAGAGCAACCGGAAAATTCTGATCTTTTCCTTAAGATCATGTAAAGTTCAGCTAAATAAAGTTCAGGTGATTTTTCCTGTTAATTCACCTGCTGCGACCGCATAAGCATCCAGGAAATTCCGAGTGCCAGAATCAGCACCAACACTCCCAGGACCGGCCACATACCGGACGGAACTGCCGTAATCGCTCCCGCAATCCCTCGAAACAGTCCCGGAATTTCCTTCTCCGGCTCAGAAACCGCGTCCATCACCCACTGTATTTCAAACCAGAACAGCATCCAGAGGATGATAAATACAATTCTCACCGTCTGCCCGAACCGGTTGCACAGTGTCCCAAAAAGTGCTGCCGCCGCAGGTAGGCCCAAAACAGCCGCGATTCCATACCGCAACAGGATTGGAAAGATGACAAATTCCGGCTCTTCCATCGGATACAGCCGGACATTCAAGGCATCCTCCGCTGCAGCAAGCGCCAGCAATATCACCATTCCACACGCACTCAGAACCAGGTGCTTTAAAAGTACAGATGCAAAAAATTCTTTTCTTGTACACCCAAAAGAGATCTGTGTGTGAAACTGCGACGTATAATCCTCCCCAAAATCCGCAAACAAAAATACGGTCCCCGCAAAAGCCGCAACGATGGTAGCAAGCGGAAATGTTCCCTCTCCTTCATCAATCGCAACTCTCATCAGAATGGCGAGAAGAAGCATCCCTGCCAGATAGAAACCTAATTCGAACAATAAAATTGCCAGACATTTATTTTCACTGATCTGAAACTGATTTTTGATCGCCTTTTTCATCGTACTCATATCGAAGTCCTCTCGTTATATCTTCTTTTCCCGCCGCCTCACCTGCGCACTTCCATTTTTCGCAATCCTCTCAGGCTCACCGCTCCGGCAGCCGCGTACAACGCAAATCCGATCACCGGCAGCACAGGAGAGTGTACCCATTCCAGAGTGTTCTGATTAAAAATCGACGTCTCACCCTCCAGTCCCGCAATCAGACCGCAGAGGAAAGCAAAGCTTCCGGCACACACGACATTACAAATAATTCCGAGTGTTCTGTATCGTACAGAAACCATGCCAAAAATGATTCCGATTAAGGCCGCAAATATCTCAGCGGCAAAGATCAGCGGCAGCCACTCCACCCAAAATGTTCCCATTCCAAACACGGAAAACAGCCGGACAATTCCAATCACAACCAGTATCACCACACCCTCACAGAACCACATGCTCAAAGCAGTCAGCCTTCTCGTGGCGTTCATGGAAATCATCGTCGTAATGTAATTGTTAAAAAAGAAGGTCGGACAGATCCATACCGTCACGCCGCCTGCAAGCAGCAGATAAGGCGGTAAATCTTCCAGAAATACTCCAGCCATTCCCCCCAGGAGCGGCCAGTCTCCGCCTGCTTCTCCTTTCGCTACCGGCACCAGAAGATCCCAGAATACCGCAACAAGCAGAACAATCCCCATCATCTGCAGGCAGAGTCTGCCAAAGAAACCGGCTATGCACAGCGTGCGGGTTCTTCCGACTGATCCATTCTTTATAGCATCTTTCTTTACAGCGCCTTTCTTTATGGTATCTTTCCTGTCATTTTGCGACGCTGCCTCAAAATTATTATCTACATTCATTTGCTTTCTCCCCCGCTCTTATACCAGTGTTCTCTGTTCCTGCCGCGCTTTCCATTGAAAATCGGTGACAGATCGCTCCTGTTCTCAGGAATTCTTTAAATCTCCTATGGATTTGACCGGCAGACTTGCTGATTCGTGAAAACAGGTACATCACAGCAATCAATTTCGGTTTTCTCTGGTCAATGCTCCTCGCCGCACAGCGCCACGAACAGCTTCTGTAAGCTCACCTTCTGAAGCGTTATTGCCGCATTCTGCGCGAAGGGTGCTTGCATGGACGCAGTGTTCTGACAGTCTGACTGACCACGCTCCATGCCTGTGTCCGCCAGCCGGTCTGTCTGCTCATTTTCTCCGCCGCCGCCCGGCTTTGGCTCCAGAATCGTCACACTCTTGCTTCGTCCCAGCCGTTCCACATGATATTGCGCATACCCGGCAGTCGCACGGTCTACCTCGTCCTCACGTCCGCTCACGCACCAGGCTCGCTCCAGCAGCTCCTCCAGATTCTCTTTTAAAAGGATCTTCCCTTCATCCAGAAAAATCACTTCTTCAAAAATATCCGCCGCTTCCTCGATAATATGAGTCGAAATTACAAACGTCCGTCCGGTCTCTGTGAATTCTTCCAGAAGAAGCTGGTAAAACTTTTCCCGCGCAACCACATCCAGCCCTGCGACCGACTCATCCAGAAATGTAAATTCCGCCTTGCTCGCCAGCGCTACAATGATCGTGACCATAGAGAGCATTCCTTTGGACAGCTTGCTGATCTTTTTCTTCGTATCCAGGCCGAATTCCGCGACAAGGCGGTCTGCCATCTTCTGATCCCAGTAAGGGAGAAACAAAGACGCAATCTTCAGATACTCTTTTACCTTCATAGTATTCGCGCACTTTCCAACCATCAGCTTCAATTCCCGGGAAAA
>JAJBVF010000384.1 GCA_020859965.1 Clostridiales bacterium | reverse complement strand
GTGCAAAGCCGTGCGCATTCAATTGCTACTGAACCGGTGCCCGCTCCCACGTCATAGACCACCGAATCTTCCCGCAGCCTCAGCTTCGCCAGGGATAAAGCGCGGATTTCCTCTTTTGTCATCGGAACCTTGCCGCGCACAAATTCCTCGTCCGGAATTCCCGGCGTGATCACGCTTCCCGCCTGAGGATTTTCCACCATCATAATATAAAGATCCGATGTACTTTTTGTCTCATGCGCGGTTTTCTTTTCACATTTCAACGTTTGCCCGCATTCTGTATTTAAAGAAGCTTCCGGAGCATTTTCCGAATGTACTTTCTCAGAACTGGCCTTTGAATCAACAGCAAGAAAATCAGAAGGTCTTCCAGAACGCACCGTTTCTTCTGGATAGGAAAGATTCACGCCGACAGTCACACGCACCTGTTCCATTCCTCCGCCACAAAGCTCCGCACACAGACGCTCCACGTCCTTTGCGCCACTGACCAACAGGATAATTTTCGGATATTTTTTTACATAATTCAATAGCGCCAGTTCTTTTCCATGTGCGCTCAAAAGCTTCGCGTCCGCCCAGGAGGTGGGAATCCTGGATGCAAAATATACAATGGACGAGATGCCGCAATAATACCGGACTTCCGTCGCCGGAAACACTTCTGCTACCTGCCGCGCTCCACTGTAAAAGCCGACGTCGCCGGACATCAGAATCGCCGCCCGCTGAACCTGCGGATGCTCATCCAGCCAGGCCGATATTTTCTTTGCGCTATACTCGGCCACCAGCTGAGGAAAAGCTGGTGCTTCGCGATCTTCCGGGTGTACAACAGTGGAATCAGCTCTGCTTCCATCCTCACACAACAGCCTGCGCGCGCACTCCAGCATCCGTTTTGCGCCAAAAACCACCTCCGCATCACGGATTTCACAGACAGCCTCCTGTGTCATCGTATCCGGCGTACCCATACCGATGCCGATGCAGCTGATCCTGCGCCGCGGACGGTTCTCCGTGTCGCCTGCGATACCTGCTTTTCGCATCTTTTCCGGGCATTCCGGTATCTGTCTATCTAATACTTCCTCAATCCTGCCCCGCACTTCATCCCAGCCCACTCCTGTCTCCACCGGTCTGCGGATGATCACTGCTGTGATCCCGCACTGACGCACAGCTTCCAGTTTTTCCGGAAAGCCGCCGGAGCTTCCGGTCTCTTTTGTAACCAGAAAAGCAGCTTTTGTCTGCCGCAACATTGCGGTATTTACTTCCGCTGAAAAAGGACCCTGCATGGCACAGATCTGCTTTCCCTCCAGCCCCAGTGCCCGGCAGGAAGCAACCACTTCTGCAGAAGGAAGAACGCGCGCAAACAGCCGGCTTTTATCCGAAATACACTCGGTAAATACATGCAGTTCCTTACTGCCTGTGGTCAGGAAAATACCGCCCTGCTGCCTCTCCAGATATTCTGCCGCCTCTCTGGCAGAATTGACATAAACATTCAAAGCACGATTATTGCCTGTACCGTCATCCTTCGGATTACAGTCATGCCCCGCAGATTCATTATTTGCTCTTAAATACCTCACATACGGTGTCTGCTCTTTTTCACACGCCTCGCGGATGTTTTTTGACACTTCTACCGCATAGGGATGTGTCGCATCTACCACCAGAGCAAACTGCTTCTGCCTTAGAAATTCTCGCATCTGCTCCGCATTCATCCGCCCCTGATGAATCGTCCGTCCGGCGGCATCAAATGCATCGGACAGACATTCCTTCGACTGCTTTCCAGCAGAAACGCATTCTTGCTCCGCCCAGCGGATATTCCGTTCAAAAGACGAACCTGCAGCGGGCCGCAGCACTTCTTCTCCATACTCTGTCGCAACGCAGACGGTATGCCGGACGTGTCTTTTAAGCAGATATTCTGATACCTGCCGTCCTTCAACCGTGCCGCCATAAATCAGTATGTTCGTTTTATTTTCTTCCGAAGCTTTCATTTTCTGCATTCCGTCTCCTGACATTTTCATTTTGCGCTGCTGTTTTCCTTCTTAGCGACAGCCCTGTCCCAATTTCGCGTACATCTTGCCTTCCGATTTACTGAAAGCACGGTGCTTACCGCTTTTCATTGTAATCGTACAATGAAAAGCATTGCATGATGAGTTACAGTAAGATCATCCTGAAAACCACAATGCCCCGGGAAGTCACACAACTGCGCCCCAGATCGCGGCGATCAGAATAGCCGGCAGCATATTCGCCACCTTCAGCTTGTGCTCCCAGATCAGATTGACGCCGACACAGAAGATCAGCATCGATCCGATCATGGAAATACTGTCTAAAGTTCCTGCGGTCATCAGTGGTGCAAGCGCACTCGCAAGGATCGTAATGCTCCCCTGGAAAATACCGACCGGAATCGCGGAAAAGATGCATCCTTTCCCCATGGAAGCTGACATCACCATGATGATCAGGAAATCCAGAATGGCTTTCATCATCAGCGTGGACGGGTCGCCGGACATTCCGTCCTGAATGGAGCCTACGATAGCCATCGCGCCGATGCAGACAGTAAATGACGCGGTCACAAATGCGTTAACAAAAGAATTGTCATCCGCGTTTCCGCTCCTGCGCTTCAGCCATTCTCCAAAGCTTTCAATGCGCTGCTCGATATTCAATCCTTCGCCGATCAGCGCACCGATTGCAAAACTTGCTATGATCATCAGCGAGCCGCCCGAGCTGAGGGGGCCATCGCTGATCGCCATCATTTTTTCCAGTGCACCGGATATCCCGATAAACATGGTGCAAAGTCCTGTAGACTTCATCAGAGTATCCTGCAGCCGGTCATTCATCAGCCTTTTCCCGACAAGTCCGATCAGCCCTCCAGCGATGATCGCAGCGACATTAATCAATGTACCGGTTCCAACCATAGTATTTGTCTTCTGCTCCTTCTTGTCAATTTCTCCAATCTCTTCAAAGATCAATCAAGGCCCCGTTGCCTGTATTCGGGCATCTAACCATGTCTCGATTCATGTTCTGAGCCTTGCAGGAAAAAAATTATTTTTCAACCTTAATCCCCGAGTACGTAGCACTGTCTTCTTCCGCATCCTCCACATAATACGTGATCGTCACCTGATCTCCCACATCGCAGATCACCGCGTCCGGATCGTCTGCCGCTGAAACCACATAGTAGACGCCCGTTCCAAGCGAGAAATAAAACATGGTATTGCCGTCCACGACAATAGTACGAATATCTGTGATCGTTCCAGTGACAGTATCCGTCTCCGCCTCGACAAGTTCTACCGGATCGGTCACTTTAATGCCATTTTCAATCAGAAGCTCCTCATAATTGGACTGGCACTCGGCCACGGAGCTTCCCGTCGCTGTGATCTGATAATCAGAGACATTCACCATCGCGTACATTTTGACCAGCTGCGCCGAATCCTTCAACGACATAAAATAGGTCGGTTCATCGGAAATATTCAGCAGGATCGGAAAGGTGGCGGAATAGCCCAGATGCTGCACCGCACCCTCCGCGGAAGACATCGCGGAATACTCTGTCGCACCGGTGATATTATAATACCGTGCCTCCTTTGTGCGCTGGTTGACCAGGATAAAGCCGACATTGGACTCATCATTTCCCGCCGAGGTCACTCCGGTGTACAGGTACACATCGTCATTCATCGCAATGTAATTGTAGCCGTCCGAGGTCGTCGTGATGCCCTTCTGCCCCAGCCAGGAATTGATC
>JAJBVF010000268.1 GCA_020859965.1 Clostridiales bacterium | reverse complement strand
AGGTGGTCGACGCGATCTGAGGACACGGCTGAGGACTTCGTTCGGCGTGGACGCGCGGTCAGGCGTGGGAGGTTTACGGATTTATTTTAAGCTATATCCATACCGGTAGACAGGAATTTCTCGACACGGCAAAACGCGTCGCGAATATGTTTATCGCCAACGCATCCGCGAATGATTGGGTTATCCCGATAGACTTTCGTCAGCCGGAGGAACCGAGGCTAATCGATACGACGGCCGCGGCGATTGCCGCCTGCGGAATGATTGAAATCGCAAAAAGCGTTGGGGAGAACGAGAAAAAGCTGTATCTGAAATCAGCGATAAGACTTTTAAAAACGCTTGACGAGAGGTTCTGCGATTACGGACTTGAGGAACAGTCAATATTGCAGATGGGCAGCGAGGCTTACAGGTTGGAGCAGCCGGAGAAAATACACATACCTATAATCTACGGTGATTACTTTTTTACCGAGGCAATATATAAATTAAAGGGATTTGATATGCTGTTTTGGTAGGCTGAAAAAGGGCGCAAAGCGTCCCGGCGGCGGGGAGCCGCCGCGTTAAAGAAATAGCCGAAAGGAGAAAATGAATGAAAAAAATATTATCCGCGATAATTGCCGCGGCTATGCTTATTAGCATGACGGCGGTTCCCGTCCTTGCGGAGGACGATTTGATTTTACATTATGATTTTTCCGACGCGGAGGTGACCGACGTATCAGGCAACGGAAACGACGGTAAAATCGAGGGTGAAAATCCGTCCGCTGATATAGAGAACGGCATGATTCATCTTGAGGATAACACATATATCAGTATGCCGGAGGGGATTTTGTCGGACGAGGACACTGTAACGGTCGCGATAAATTTAATGCCCGAAATTGAAAAAGCCAATATGTTCACATGGAATTTCGGCAATTCATCCACGGAGGGATATATGTTCCTGAATACCGCGCGCGGCGACGGCAAGCTTCGCTTCGGTATAACGATGTCAAGCTACGGCGACGAGGAGGAGCTTGTTTGCGATGATTACATTTCAAGCGGTACATGGAGTAATGTCGTAGTTGTAATCGACGGCGAAAACTCAAAATTATATCGCGACGGCGAGCTTACGGCTGAAAACAGCTTGACATTGAAACCGTCGGATTTGGGAGAAACAACTCAGAATTATATCGGAAAGTCGCCGTATAGCGCCGATAAATATTTCAAGGGATATATCGACGATTTTCGTATTTATGATAGAGCGCTCACGGCTGAAGAGGTAAAATCGCTGAGCGATGAATATCAGGCGGGCATGGCGGATTATTTAATCGAAAAGGATTTGGAATCGATAGAGCTGCCGTCCGAAACGAAGTCGCATCTTGTGCTTAAGGATTACGGTGAAAACACAGGCAAGGATATAGTTTGGCAGTCGGACAATGAATCGGTAATTAAGCCCGACGGCACGGTGAGCCGTCAATCGGAGGATACCGATGTTGTTTTGACGGCAAACCTTTCGTACGGAGGAAAGCTTGAAGCGAAAGCCTTCAAAGTCAAGGTGACGGCGGAGGACGAAACCGAGGAACCGGCGGAGGAAAATCTGTATCTTGTTGCTTCGTTCGGTAATGGTTCGGTGTTATACTACGTTTCTCGGGACAGTGAAAATTACTCTGCGCTTGAGAACAGCGCGGTATTCCGCGCGGCGGCGGAGAACCCGGAGCTGATTAAAGGCAGTGACGGATTTTTCTATATTACCGACGGCGGCAAAGCGGTGTCAAAGTCAGCCGACCTTATAACATGGATAAGCGCGGATGAAGCTGTCAGCGGCGATGCCGAATCTTCGCAATATATGCAGGGAAGTCTTGTAATGCTTACCGAGGAACAGATGGATAAGGTTATTGCCGCGCTCGGCACTGGAACGGAATTTGACGAGGCCGAAATGCGGACGGTAAAAATATTGCCGAACGAGGAAAGTCCGTTTGGTGAATTTGAGGGTTGGGGTACGTCGCTTTGCTGGTGGGCGAATTACATGGGCTACAGTGAAGTCCTCACCGATAAGGCGGCAAAGGCTGTATTCAATCTCGACGAGGGTTTGGGACTTAATATCGCGCGCTATAATATCGGCGGCGGAGACGATCCCACGCATAACCATATAACCCGTCTTGACAGCGCCGTGCCGGGATACATGAACGCGGACGGCACATATGACTGGGACGCGGACGTGAATCAGCTGAATGTATTAAAAGCGGCGGTGCGCGAGGGAGCGGACATAGTTGAAGCGTTTTCAAACAGCGCACCTTATTTTATGACGATAAGCGGCTGCTCCTCGGGAGCGGAGGATCCATCGGAGGACAATCTCATGCCCGATAAAAACGAGGAGTTTGCCGATTATTTAACAACGGTGGTAAAGCATCTCGAGGACGTGGAGGGAATAGATATTGACAGTATCTCCCCCATGAACGAGCCGCAAACGAGCTACTGGGGCGCGAACAGTCCCAAGCAGGAGGGTATGCACGTTGAAGCGGGAGAATCGCAGTCAAAGATGATTGAGGCTCTTGCCGACAGTATAGTGGAAAAGGGAATTGACGCAATCATCTCCGCAACGGAGGAAACAAGCATTGACACCGCGATTACAAGCTTTAACGCTCTTTCGGACGAGGCAAAAGACGCTGTTACGCGTATCAACACGCATACATATTCCGGCAGTAAGCGCACGGAGCTTATGGAAACTGCGTCGGCTGCGGGAAAGGGTCTTTGGATGAGCGAGGTTGACGGCACGTTCACCGCGGGAACGAACGCGAGATATATGTCGGCGGCGCTCGGTTTGGCACATAGAATCAATATTGATGTAAATCAAATGAAGCCAACGGCATGGGTATTATGGCAGGCGCTGGATTCTCACAAAAAATCGGGATCCATCTATGAAAACAATTCAACGGACGACAGAACAACCGGTTTTTGGGGAATAGCATTCGCCGACCATGACAGGGAGGAAATCACTCTTACGAAAAAATATTACGGCTTTGGTCAGTACACGCGTTATATTCGTGAGGGCGACACGATAATTTCAAACAGTGACGACGGAAATACTCTTGCGGCATACAACAAGGACAGCGGGAAAATTGTTATTGTATCGAGCAACACAACCGCGAAAACGCAGCCTGTTACATATGATTTGTCGGACTTTGCCGAAACGGGCGCGAATGTGCGCCGTATCCGCACAAGCGTGAACGAAAGCTGGCAGGAGCTTGAAATGCTCAGCCTGAGCGGAAAATCGCTTGAAACGGAGCTTGCGCCAAACTCGATAACCACGTTCGTTATCGAAAAGGATATGGAATATACCGTCCCCGAGCTTACGGGTGACACGGTAATTTTGGGATATGACGCAGCCGGAATATTGCGTTCGGCATCGGCTTGCACTCCGGAACAGGCGGGAGCGGAGATTACGCTTAAGGGCGTTCCGCAGAGCGGCTCCGTTAAGGTGTGGAAAAAGGAAGATTTGAAAAATGACTGAATTAAGATGTTCGCGCCGCCTATAAGGGCGGCGCGGACATCTTAATTTTTTCAGCGGGAGCTTTGGTTTGCAAAAAATATCTCCCGTTGAATGATGGAACCTTGCCCCTTATTAAAAAAACGCAAAACAAAAAAACATCCGGGAACGATGCTTTTTTGTTTTGCTATGTATAGGATAAAAGGGTAGAATGTAATTTCTTCCTACGATTATCATTATAGCATAGTAT
>JAJBVF010000451.1 GCA_020859965.1 Clostridiales bacterium | reverse complement strand
CTCACCGCCGTAGATGAGTGAAACCTGCGGCCCGTGCACCAGTATTTCGCCGTCCTCTGCCAGCGGCCCGCTCGTTTCCGGCAGGGGTGGGCCTACCGTTGTAATGTCATTGCTGCCGAGTCTGTTCAATGTGATCAGCGGGGCTTCTGTCAGACCATAAGCGTTGTGAATTTCTATGCCAAGCTCCCTGAAATCATCCAGGAGCTTCTGACTGACCGGGGCTGAGCCGACGATCAGCTGGTCACACTGATCCAGACCGGCTTTCTTCAAAAGGGACTTTTTCAGTATCGGGCGCAGGATACGTTTTAATAAAGCATTTTCACTGGAGATATACAGGGCGCCCAGCTTGTTTTTAACCAGCTGATCCCAGATCTTTTCATAAAATCTGGGGATCGAAAAGAAAATGGTCGGCCGTACCTTTGGCAGCGTCTCTGCCAGTCTGTCAAAATCATTGAGAAAATAGAGGGAGGCCGACGCACCCAGGTAATAGGGCGTATACATCCCCAGAATTCCCTCGACGACATGACTCAGCGGCAAAAAAGACAGATAGGTGGCACTTTTACTGCGGCTTTTGAAGCTGAGCAGGGATGCCATCGTCTCGGCCATCCACCGCAGCTGTCCATGTGTAAAGGACACCTCTTTGGAGTTGCCGGTAGTGCCGGAAGTGTAGCGGATCGTGGCAATATCCTGATAGGAGACCATTACGGGCGTGATATCGTGCGTCTTTCCCATGGAGAGAAACTGTTCCCATGAAATCAGACGGGAATCCTCCGGAAGAGGCACATTCTTTGTAAATGAAATAATCTTTTTGCTAAAAGTCATCTGACTTACATGGGCTAGAATGCGGATATCCCCGATAAAGAAACAGTCTGCGCCGCTTTTTTGCAGCAGCTCGTCCAGCTCATTGGCAGGCATCGTATAGTACAGAGGCACGCTGGTCGCGCCGGACAGCCCGATGGCGATATCCAGAATAAAATATGTAACACTGTTGATGCCGCTGATGGCCACCCGGCTGCCGGGACCGATCCCCATGGCCTGGAGAGATTTGAGTACTTCCTCGATTTGCCCATCCACGGCGGAAGCGCTGCTTTCCCGGATGCCGTCCGCGGTGATGTCGTAATAGGTGACCGGTGTGCGCTGCCGTTTCAGACAGAACCGCACCTGCTCATAGACTGTCCGGCTGTTGTGATCCAGAAAATTTTTGTCTGCAGCATAGGCAAGAAGCCGCGGCAGATAGTCTTGCCAGTCAAGGTTATAGGTTCCCATAAAGCGTTCCGTGTTTGTCGTATCGAATGTTTTGTCCTCGGTAAAATAAGGAGCCAGGGACAGCATATTCGTCAGGACAGTTTTTTTTGCCGGAGCATTTTCTGATGCGTTTCGGGAAGCGCCAATTCGATCGAGAAACGGAACGGGCAGGAACAAAGGCTGGTTCAGGTTAAGAGAAAGAGCTTCCTTTGCCCACTCCCGCACTGCGCCGACCAGTTCTGCGACGGTAGGCTGCATGGAGGAAGGGGCAGTTAAGTGAAACGTCTTTCCTGCGGCTTTCTCCTTGCCGGTAATGCGGACGATGGCTTCCGCAACGTAGTCGACAGGCACCATATTGACATGCATGGAGCCTTTTATGGGGAAAACACGCATCTGCTGCTTCAGATAGAGCTTTAGCGGGTAATAAAGAGTATTAAAGTTTTTTACCTGCCCGGTTTTAGAATCCCCTACGATCTGGCCGGGGCGGAAAACAGAGACCGGAAGCTGATCCATCGCCTGCCTGACAAGGGATTCCCCTTCGAATTTGCTCTGCTCGTACAGGCTGGAAAAACCGGCATTTACAAGGGAATCTTCCATAATACGCCCGCTTCTGGAACCGGCTACATAGGCAGTCGATACATAAGAAAAACGCCGGAGCGGGCGGACGGACTGGATACGTCTGGCAAAATTCAGGACATGTTCCGTGCCGGTCACATTTACATCCCAAAACTGCTGGCGGGAATGCCGGATACCAATGACAGCAGCCGTGTGGATGATATAGTCAGTATCCTGAATCAGCCGTTCCTGTTCGGTATCAGAAAGGCCGAGGTCTGCTTTGGTAATATCTCCCGGTACAGGGATGATGCGGCTGCCCAGCTGGTCTGTTAGTTCAGGACGCTGATACCAGAGAGCACCAAGTCTGGTGACAGCTTCCTTGCGGGAACCGGCTCGGATAAGTCCGAAAACGGTATCCTCCGTCGTCCGCATGATCTCAGAGATAATCTCCGTTCCCAGAAAGCCGGTGATGCCGGTAATGAAATAATACATGAACAAATCCTCCGTATTTTTATTTGGCGCATCATTGATTACTCTTGTGCGTTGCCTGGTATGTAAGCAGCCATTCGGCCAGAAAATGCTCCATATCACTTAGTATGCTCTGATAATGTGCGAGTTGAGAATCGATTTTACTCCTTATGTATTCCTGATGAGAATACACATATTCCAGAGCATTCATAAGCTCCGAGGCCAGATTCGTATCATCCGTGTGCAGCAGCTGATGCTGGGACATATCCATCTCCTGTATAATGTTATCCAGACGCTCATCCATAGAGACCGCAACGCCTGGTACTTTTGCGGCCATAGAGAGTACCTGCGCATGGTACCTTGAGGTAATCAACATAGACAGCTGTCTTAATATGGCAGCCATTTCAAAACCATCATGCTCTGACGACAGAATGACAGATACCGGTACTGTGAGTTTTGCCTGAAGATGTATACACGCATCTGTATCCAGCCGTTCCATACCAAGAATAACGACATGGCAGGAATGCTCTGTTGCAAACTTATTTACAGAAAGTGCGATTGCGTCCAGATAATCTTCAAATTGTTGCTCCCGCACTTTGGACCAGCTAAAGAAATACCATAGTTGGAACTGCAGGGAGTGATTCCCAGTGATTCCGGCTTTCAGCCACTTTGCAAGAGAGGGCTTTACCGGCCACCAGAAAGGGTTAACCGGTGCAATGCCGAGAAGCGGGGAGATGCCGTCCCATCCGGATTGCTTTAATTGCTCAGCTGCCCATCGGGTATGGGTGGTACTGTTAAATTTCCATGCGGCATCTGTCCCTAAATGTCCCTTAAGTCCGAGCCGGAAAATCTGATCGAGGGAGTTTTGGGTTCTGGCAATAAAATAGGTATCCACGCAGAGTTTTCTTACCGTGCGTTCCAGAAATGTATCCATTTCGCCGGCCTCGGAACCAAATGCGATGCATGGCTTGTGCTGATTTTTCATAATCCCGGCTGCCTCACAGAAATATAAAGTAAGGGCGTTGGCAAATTTGCTTTTGAGTGTAGACCCCTCGCACAGAATCACCGCCTGATTGGCACAGCAGGCTTTAAACAAGTCTCCAAAAAATATGGGGCTGAAGTGAATTAACCGGATATCGGAATCGAAGTAACCGCGAATGTTTTTTTCATCAAGGGTCATAATGGAAATCTGTATGTTATCTTTCCCAAGCTGTTCCTGAAGCTGCCTTGTAATCTCAGCTACCCGTACATCTGCTCCGGTGTTTCGGGCACCATTATAACCTACCAGCAGTATGTTTAACCTTTTCCCGCTTTCCCAGCCATCATAGCTTTTGTAATTGATCAGCCCCAGTTTTGATAATGCAGGAGCAAAACGGGATAGAAAAACAAAAAATTTTACGAGTATATTGATTAAATGATCCATAATATCAGCTTCTCTTACGCAGAATATCC
>JAJBVF010000230.1 GCA_020859965.1 Clostridiales bacterium | reverse complement strand
GGATGGAAGAGATGACGGTCAGCCTGGAATTCAGTATTCCCCAGAATATTGCGATGAGTACAGGTGCCATCCCGAAAAGCAGCAGCAGGCTTTTCCGGACCTCACCGGAAGCGCGTTCCTGAAACAGAGAGGTATAGACCGGTTGTTTTTCAAAAATGCGCAGGATGGGATAGACTATGGCGGCAAACAGCAGAGAAAGGAATGCCGGCACATACCAATGCTGGGAAGTGAGCATAGGGATGATTACCAACAGGAAAGCAATTGTATGTAATACTTTGCGACGGTTTTCTCCGTCAATATGAAGAAATCGAAAGGCCAGCAGAGCGATGCATACAGCGACGAGCAGGAAGAGGAGAAGAACAGCGACTGTATGGAGCAGTTCCTGCCCAAGTGACGAAAGTGTTTCAGGAGAAAATGAAAAATCAGATATATCACAGAAATAATTGAGATAGATCATGGAGGCACCCAAAATGACCAGGATCACTCCGGTGACACGTCCTACTGTTTTACTGTTTACGCGATTGGCGAACTGAGCGGAGATCAGAGAGGCTGCTGTCGCGGTGATGATGCAGAGAATCAGTACATTCCAACGCTCCAGTACAATCGCCGGATGGATCAGGGAATGGCTGATAAAGCCGATCAGAGCTGTGAATGTCATGATAAATGTACTTGTGCCTACAGCAGTTTTCAAATCATATCCCAGGAAGGCGGTAAAGACTACCAGCATCATCATTCCGCCGCCTGTCCCGACAAAGCCGGTGCCGAAGCCGATCGTAAGGCCGAAAAACACGGAGATCGCGATCTCTTTCCAGCCAAGCCGGATGTTTGCACTGTCTGCACCTGATTTTGAGGTGTCTGGCCTTACCAGAAAGCGGATACCGATACAGAATGTCAGAAAAAGTGTAAATCCGCCCAGTACTACATTCCCAACGACATAAGCTGCGTAGCTGCCGATTGTGCTCAGAGAAACAATGCAGGCCATCATGATCCAGCCGTGTTTCAGATCGATATGTTTATTTTTGGCATAGACTGAGGATGTAACGGCGGAGCCAAGGATGTCTGACGCCAGCGCGATCGCGGTCGCCTGATAGGCGCCATATTCGCCGCCGAAGGAAGGGCAGAGAACAATGAGGATCGGCACCATGACAGTAGCCGCTGACAGTCCTGCCAGACCCGTGCCGACGCCGGCGCCGATGGCTGCGATAATATACCAGAAGTATTCCATAATAAATCACCATCTTTTCTGAAATTGTTTTTCAATGTAAGATTGGACCTGAGAAAGAGGAATGAGGCCCCAGAAGCAGCAATACGATTTCACAGATAATTTACATCGAATTTGCTTTGATTTTACATAGATGTTTTATCGCTATTATAATCAATAGACGTTGATTATGCAAGTAAGCATTTTGAAGGCATTTTCTTTGTTAGTATTTGACTTTTGAAATATTCTGTGTTATCGTAAATTTCAATTAAGGAGAACGTTTCTGTCTATTCAGACAATTAATTTTCCCGAGAAATAATTATTATGGTAACTATTCCGAATAGTTGCGCATTATCTATGAGGTGTATATGAAAGAAAAATATGAATCGCTGTCTTTGGCGACTTTGAAGGATCTCGCAAAAGCGAGAGGCTTGAAGGGTACGTCTGCTATGCGCAAAAGCAGGCTTATTGAAGTGATGCTTGAGCAGGATGAAAAGGACAAAGCAGCAGAAAATCCGGAAGGATCTCCAAAATCAGAAGATCCTGGAGTATCAGAAGAACCGAAAAGACGGGAAGAATCTGAAAGATCAGAAGAACCGAAACGGCAGGAAGAATCCGGAAAACCGGAAGAACCGAAAAGACAGGAAAAATCCGGAGGATCAGAAGAACCCAGGAGAACCGGAGAAACAAAGAGACAGGAAGAAATAAAGAGAACTGAAGAAACGAAAAAAACGGAAGAATATAGAAGAGCAGGGACAGAAGAACCGGAGGAGACTGTGCGGCCGGTACAGCGGCGCAGGCGTCCTCTGGAGGGAAATATAAAGTCCTCCAGACCTTCGCGTGATCATAAAAATGGCGATTACCGGACACAGAAAAACACTGCGGAACCAGGCAGAACGTATTCTTCGAACAGAACTCATGTGGAGCAGACAGCAGCATCGCCGCAGCCGGTATTTTCTGAAGCCCGTGTGGAGCCGGCACGTGCAGAAGCAATGCGTCAGGAGCCAATACGTCCGGAAACATCGCGTCCGGAACTGATGCGCCCGGAAACATCACGTCAGGAGACGATGCGTGCGGAAAATGTACGCTCAGAGGCAGCACGCCCAGAAACATCACGTTCTGCAGATGCGGATCGCCCGCCAGCAGAACTTTCCCAGCTGGACAGCGGACAGTCTGTGAGCGGTATTCTTGAGGTTATGCAGGATGGATATGGTTTTATCCGCAGCGATAATTATCTTCCGGGAGAAAATGACGTGTATGTCTCACCGTCGCAGATTCGTCGATTTAATCTGAAGACGGGAGATATTATTTCCGGAAATACAAGGATTAAATCTCAGCAGGAAAAATTCAGCGCACTGCTGTATCTGAAAAAGGTGAATGACCTGCCTCCATCGGAGGCGGCACGCCGCTGCAACTTTGAAGATATGACCCCAATATTTCCAAACGAGCGTCTGCGTATGGAGCGTGACCCGAGAGCGACAGCCATGCGTATCGTGGATCTTTTTTCACCGATTGGAAAAGGACAGCGTGGTATGATCGTTTCGCCGCCAAAGGCCGGCAAAACTACTCTTTTAAAAGACATTGCGCGGTCATTGCTGAAAAACAGTCCGGAAATGCGTCTCCTAATTCTTCTGATCGATGAGCGTCCGGAGGAAGTGACCGATATCAAAGAGGCAATCCGCGGAGACAATGTGGAGGTTATTTATTCAACGTTTGATGAACTCCCGGAGCATCACAAGCGTGTATCGGAGATGGTGATCGAGCGCGCAAAACGCCTGGTGGAGCAAAAGCAGGATGTCACGATCCTTCTTGACAGCATTACCCGACTGGCGAGAGCGTACAATCTTACGGTTCCGCCCAGTGGCCGTACGCTTTCCGGCGGACTTGACCCGGCCGCACTGCATATGCCGAAGCGCTTTTTTGGCGCGGCGCGGAATATGCGCGAGGGTGGCAGCCTGACGATTCTGGCAACTGCATTGGTCGATACGGGCAGCAAGATGGATGATGTGGTATATGAAGAATTTAAGGGAACCGGCAACATGGAGCTTGTTCTTGACCGCAAGCTTTCAGAAAAGAGAGTGTTCCCGGCAATCGATATACCGAAATCCGGTACACGGCGAGAGGATCTTCTTCTGGATCGGGAAGAGCAGGAGGCTATGTATATTATGCGGCGCGCACTGAATGGAATGAAATCGGATGAGGCGGTAGAAAACATCTTAAATATGTTTGTCCATACGCGTGACAATCGTGAATTGGTATATCGCGTAAAACGGCAGAAGTTTGTGTAAAGATCGTTAAAATATGAAAAGCGGCTCTTGATTTTTGTGTGGAGCTGTGCTATGCTACCAATGTTGTTTTGTAACGATTCGAAACAGCGAGGCTGTTAGAAAAAGAGAACTGCAGGGACTTGCAGGGATAGCCCGGGGAGACTTGCTGTGGTAATATTTGAGCAGCATTGACCGGGAATTGAGATCGAAGGTGTGATCAGAGAAGCAGGATGCTTTCGGACAGTTTCCGCAGGCGGATGT
>JAJBVF010000431.1 GCA_020859965.1 Clostridiales bacterium | reverse complement strand
ATTTTGATGATATCATTCTTTTTTCAGAATTACAATGTTTTTTTATACTTGTTTCATAAATTTTTCTTTATAAAAACAGGAATCATCATACACAATGTCCCTGTCCTTCATCGATATACTGTTACTGATTTCATGAACTGTCGCTGACCTGCTCTTCAAAGCTGTCGCTGTATTGCTCATTTTCCTGACACTGTATTCTGGTAGTTCTGCCATCCGGGCTTAACCCAGATGGCGTGATGTTTAAGCTGCAGGTTTCAGCATTTCATGCTCCACCACGAACTTTACCATATAATCGTCAACCAGACGTTTCTGCTGCTGGAAGCCATACATCAGTGACTTTTCGCATACACGGTTGATCATCCGCGGGATCCCGGTAGATGACTTATAGACTTCGTCCACAGCTTTCTCAGTAAACAGTTCCTGTGGACATCCGGCATAATCCAGGTGGCTGCGGATGTACTGCCCGGTTTCTGACCTGTCCAGATGCGGCAGTACGCAGTACATGTCGATCCTCTGGCGGATCGCCGCGTAGCGCTGAAGCTGAAGTTTGCTGTCCCACAGTTCTGTCTGCCCTACCAGTACCAGTGCCATCGGACTCATAGAGTCAAATTTATAGTTTAGCAGGAACCGGAACTCCTCCAGCGTTTCCCTCTCCAGCAGGTGCGCTTCATCAAGGATACAGACCACTTTTTTGTGCTGTACGCCACGTATGATTTCGATTTCCTTCTGGAGCTGCCGTTTGGCGTCCCCACGGTAAAACCGGGCTTCCAGCCCAAGCTGGTCGAGCAGGCCCTTATAAAACCACCGGGGTGTCAGCTTGGAATCCGACAGGTAAAGGACAATGTATTCGTCTTTGGGAAGCTCCTCATTGAACCGTCTGATCAGCGTTGACTTCCCGCATCCGGGGTCTGATGTAACTACCGCGAACATTTGCCTGTCTGCCACGTAACAGAGCCGCCCGAGGGTTTCTCTGAATGCGTCAGACTCATAAAGCTGGCCAGCCGGGATGTTGCGGACAAACGGGGTACGTTCCATACCATAATAAGCCTCATACATGGCTGCCATCCTCCTTCCGGTATGAAGCGAAAGAAATCGCGTCTGCTTTATGCTGTGTACTCTCCACATGTTTTCTTTCCAGAGCATCAAGGAAACGGGATGTTACAGGTTTCTGGTCCTGCATCCCAGCCGGAAGCGAAGGGTTTTTATCACAGTATTCCCCGATCTTCACAGGACTTGCTGTGAATGGTTCCACCCCGGGGTAAGATACTGTAAGTTTTTCAGGCGAAGCAGGATCATATGCGATCTGGACTGTATGACTGATCAACTCCGGTTTTGTTTCGTATTTCCGGCCGCGGAAACTGATACAGGCTCCCTTGTCAACCTTGCGTTCTTCATGGTGGAGGAAAGCCTCCGCTACTACAGATATATCGATATAGGAAAGCGGCCGGCTGTCACGGTTAAATTCCGTGCGGGGGCTGATGCCTTCTTCCGGAATCGTAACGCCAAGGCTCTCATAATACTCGCGGATCCCTTCGTGGGGCTTATTGTGGTAATACTCCTCAAGATAGATCTCCCAGTAATGGTTGAGTTCTTCCAGTGTGCGGATATCCTTGAGCTTTGCTTCACGGAGGAATGCGTCAACGACCTGATGGAACTTTTCCTGCTTGCCCTTCGATTTCCCGCTGCGGACAGGGGCATGGGAAATCCGGATTCCCAGCTTTGACAATGAAAGCTTCAATTGTTTTGCAATATACTGCGTGCCATTATCAAAGTAACAGGCATCAAATTTCCCATAGCGGACAATCAGCTGATGGAAGGTGTCTTCCACGATTGTTTCCTCCTGGTTGTCGTAAAACCGGGAATGGAGCAGATAACGGGAATGGTCATCGATCGCCGAGGACAGGTAACTCTTTACCTTCTCGCAGTTTTTCCCAATGGGGAGTTTCGGCCCGTACTTGATGTCCCCCCCTGTACCAGCATCATCCGGTGAGGCTTGCAGAAGCGTTTGGATGAACTTTCACGGGCGTCCTGGTACATCCGCATATGTTCGCTGCCGAACCCGGCCTTGTACAGGTGACGTTCTAGTGTGGAACGCTTCAGCACGCCTGGAGCTGCCCGCCCTTCCAGCTCCAGGATCGTAATGATCTGGTTGACAGAACGTTCCGGGACTTCTTTGCGCAGCTGGATGGCTTCCTCCAGCAGACTGTCATAGTTAATGGGCAGGTTTTGGATACGCTGCTTTTTGCGGGGTGCGGGATGCAGCCCGGCGAACTGGCTTTCCCTGTAAGCTTTCTCATAACGGTAAACAGAACGCAGGGAGATGTCATTGGCTGAGGCGATCTTCTTCCTCAGCTGGAGCCTTTTGGCATCATCAAGCCCTTCATCCAGAAGAGGGGCAATTAACTGGAAGCGACGCAGTGCTTCCTCCTCCTGCCACTTTTTGGCTGTGTTTTCATTTGTATTCATTGTTATCATAGCCTCCTTTTAGGGACTATGATACCGGAGTTGTCCGTGACAATCAAAACAAAGCAGGTGCATTAATGTACAGCGGACAGGGAACCGCCACTGTTGTAAATGATCCGCAGGGTGCGCTCCAGCCAGTCCTGAAAAGAATCGCGCATAGCATCCAGAAAAGACTGGGAAGTAAAGAGGGCATCTGTACCGAGACAGAGGATCTTCTGGCCCGCCCATCTCAGGGCACCCTCTATATTCGCAAGATTGATATTCAGCCAGGAAAGCCAGCGCAGCATGGTCTCCATACAGGGATAATCCTCAGCATCATCGTCTGACGAAGTAACAGCTCCGTCCAAAACACCTGAAATTGTCTCGGCATCATAATGCTTATGGGGCACGAGACAATCGGGAAGCTCATTGTGATAAGTGTGGCAGTCTTTACAGCGCAGCCGGTGGATGATAAGGTGTTCTTTTATCCCGCCTTCTTTCCGGCGGATCCTTATCCGGGAATCCCTGTAACATAATTCACCACCACAATACGGGCAGGGAGGCAGGGAAGTGATCTATCACGAGAAAAGCCTCCAGTTGGGGCTTGTAGCAAAGCGTGTAATCTGATATAATGACCATGGTTTTAAACCAAGGGTCTCAGAGCACACGACTTTCCACGGAGGGTGCTCTGGGACTTTCTCTTTCTGTATATTTATCTAATGACAATATACAGGTCAATCCAGAGACACGCAAGCAGATCAATATGCAGTTAATTTAAGAGGTCAACAACAATATACTATGACTGTGAAAATTCTTTTGCAGGAAATCATTCACAGTTTTACATAAAAGGATTGTATTACCAGAAAAAGAATGATATTATTATAATAATAATGAAATTACCTCAATGAATTCAATTAGTTATAAACTTTCCTTCCCTGTTTGCGTGTGGGATGGTTGATGGTACTTCTCTGTTTGCCAAAAACCATAAACGTAAGGAAAATTTATATACTCGGATAGGGAGCATTCCTGCTTCCCTATCCGTCCACCAGAAATGTGAGGAGAAAAAACGGTCGCAACTATTGGCTCAAAAAGTTATACTTCTATCTGGATTCTTAAACTGAAAATTCGCGTCAGGAATCCGTTAAAAAATAAGAGGATTTCTGACGCGATTTATAATCAGCTGTTTTATTTTCCGGTTTGAAAAGCGCTGCTGCACTTGCTGCCTGATGGCAGAAGCTTTTTATTTACTAATACTTCCCACACCTGAAATAGCATGTAGCCCTTTATTTACA
>JAJBVF010000266.1:2106-3756 GCA_020859965.1 Clostridiales bacterium | reverse complement strand
CTGTAAACCGGTACATCTATTCCGGCAGCACCCACAAAAACAGGCATTTCTTCACTCCAGTATTCATTTCCGGCCATATCAATCAGCCATATCTGCAAGGTCTGCCATTCTGAATCACTTTCCAGTGAAAGCTTCACAGCCTCTCCCGATACCGGCTGCCCGGCATTTTCCAGGAACAGTTCACTGTTTCGGTAAATTCTAAGACAGCTCAGCCCTATATTGTCATATGGAACCACGCAAAGCATGACTGATTCCTCATCATAAACTCCGCCGTCTTCAACACCACTCACCATACAGGATGGTGAAGTCCAGTCCAGCACAAAAGTCACGCGTTTTTGCTGAACTCCTGTATCGCTAGTGTTTTCTGCTGCATCTCCTGATGCCAATAAAAGCTCATATACTCCTTCCTGTGAAAAATAAGAAGCCGGTACTGTATAGCGATACCGCTTCCACGAAGTCTCGCTTCCTTCCATCGTCACCTGATAGTCCGTTCCGTCCGTCAGTTCGCGCAAAACTCCGTCATGTCTGCAGTAAATACGGGATTCTCCAACATAATCAATATTCGTTTCATAGAAAACAACATCGCCGGCTTCCGGGATGAAATACTGTTCCAGAAGTTTTTTTGTTTCAGACGAGAGGTCATAGACAGAGCCAAATCGATTTACTGAAAAACAAATTGTCTTTTCACTGGTATTTCCCGATAAATCTTCTGCTGTCACAGACAGCTCATAGACGTCGTCATAACTTTGCATCTGCGGAAAATCATGATACTCTACCCATGCGCCCATCTCGTCACTGCCTTCCTGTCTGACTGCAGGAATATTTCCCTGGTTGACACCTGTAATTGTAACCTGCATAGAACCGGCTTTATAGTGGTTATCAGAACATCTCACCTTAAGACTCACGCTGCCCGCATTTGCAGTTTGATTGTCTGCCCCCGTGACTGTGATCTCCGGCTGTGTATTGTCTACACAGATCACATCGCTGCTGGAGAAAGCAATATTACCGACCATGTCTTCTGTTTTAATATAAATCCGGAAGAGTCCCTCTTCTGAAATTTGCAAAGCGGCATTGGACACACATTCTGTCCAGGCAACTCCTTCCACAGACTTGGCAACACTTCCACCCGCATCACAGGGGATGATCTTATAAGCTGTACTTTTCAATCCGCTTTTTCCATCAGGCTCCACAGCGACGGAAACGGAGCAGGACTGTGAAGCGTAATGAATCGCATCTTTGCTGTTCCCTGAAATCGTAAATCTGGCTGAAGGCGCTTCCCAGTCCACATAATAACTTTCCTGACCGGAAGCAGATTCTTTCACCACCGTATTATCCTTCTTTTTCTTCGAAAGGGTAAAAGTAAAAACACCATCTGACTGCAAATTTGCCAAACTCATTCCGGTATTATATCCGCTTCCGGATTTTGGCTGGACATACAGTGAAGTCCCGGCTCTTACCCACAGCATTCCATTCTCATCCCTGTACCACGCATTCGAATCTCCTGAAATCTCATAATCAGTGCCACGCACTACAGACGCCGGCGCTTCCGTCTGTTTTACGGTTTCTGATTGCAGAGGATCTGACTGGCTGACAGATTCGGATTGAGATGCCTCTTCCGTCTGTTTCACAGATTCGGACTGCAATGGTGCT
>JAJBVF010000266.1:0-2006 GCA_020859965.1 Clostridiales bacterium | reverse complement strand
GATTCGGACTGCAATGGTGCTTCCGTCTGTTCCGCGGGTTCGGACTGTATCACTTCTTCCGTCTGTTCTGCAAACTCAGACTGTGAAATCGTATCCGTTTCCGTTTCCGTATCTGATTCCGTTTCCGACTCCAGCTCTATGTCGGATTCCAATTCTGTATCAGACTCCACTTCTGTGTCGCTTTTCGATTCTGTATCAGATTCCATTTCTGTACTGCATTCTGTTTCTGTATCAATTTCTATCTCTGTGGTGCATTCCGATTCTGTATCAGATTCCATTTTTGTGTCGCATTCTGTTTCTGTGTCAGATTTCTTTTCTGTATCACACTCTGTATCCGAATTCAATTCCATGTCTGATCTGGACTCATTATGCGATTCCTCTAAGGTTTCTGACACTGTTTCACCTTCTAGGTCACTTTCTGTCTCACCTTCGTTTTCTGTTTCGCTTTCGCTTTCTGATTCACTCTCGCCCTTTGTCTCAAGTCTTAGTTTATCCCCGTCTTCAATTTTTGTCGAATCCGCTGCTTCCGCATAATTCTTTTTTGCCGAAAGGATTGAAACACTATTTTTCATAGCAGTACACAAAATTCCTGCTATTATCATGATTACCAGAATACTTTCCCATTTATTTCTCATCCATCTTCCTCCTGATCTCTATTCCTGATATGCGCGGTCTATCGCTGAATATGCAGCTTTGCTTTGTTCCCTGAGCAACTCTCGTTTGTTTGTGTTTTCCTCTTCTATGTCTCCCATAATAAACTCATCAACGCCTGTAACCACTTGCAGCATTTCTTCCCTGGATACTCCGCACTGCCGGAGTTCGTACGCTTTTAGTACCAACTGAGAAAGCAACTCGGATGCTGCTTCACATTGAATCAGCCAGTCCTCTTCCTGTACCTGATACAGATTCCAGAGTTCCTGCAGATCCTTCCAATACTCTCCTTCTTTTTCGATTCGCTCTGTATCCGCTCCCGTATTTCCCAGCATTCCATAATAAGAACCAATTCTGGCTAATATCACAGCAATGGCTGTCCATTCACAGGAACTTTTCTCTTCCTGTGATGACAATGCCCGCTGAAACCACCAGGAAGCTGCGCTTTTTCCTCCAGAGCCTTCATAAAAATACCAGTAGGCCAGCCCCACCTGATAAGCCACCCGCCCATAAGCATCCGGATTTTTTTCCAAAAACTCCAACGTAGTCATTCCAGTTCCCTGCTGTACCGCGTAAAACAATTCTTTGATTTCTTCTTCTTCATCCTGTTCAAACAGCCCGTCTGCCGTTACATAGTCCAACAACTGCAAATACCAGGTCTCATCATCCGGGCACAGGATCGATGCCTTTTCATAACACTCCATAGCCTGAGAAAACCCCATTCCTCCAGCCATCTTCAGCTGCCGATCGTATTCCTGTTTTTTCATTTGAAAGGAATCTGTCTCGTTTTCGGTTTCAGCATACAGAAATGAGGTTTCCGATTCTTCCCACACAGATGCGGAATCTACATAAACCTGTTTCTCCGGTGTTATACTTTGAAACAATAACAATACTGTAACAACCAGAAGAAGCGATGCACCAAGAGATTTCAGCGCCCTGATATGCCAATGCCTCCATTTCCATCCCAAGCAGACCGCCTTATAAAGCTCTCTGCTGTCTCTATATCGTTCTCCCCTGTCACGGGCAAGGCATTTCGCTATAATATGCTTAAGCTGACAATCTCTCAATGGCCTGCCGCCCGGCGGTGGCTGTAAAAATGCATTGGAGATTTTATATCTGGCCCCCCGCTCCTGTCTGCTATCCGGGGAACGTCCAAAACAGCAATAATACAACACAGCACCCGCCCCATAAATATCTGCCCTTCCATCTATCAGCTCTCCGCTGACCTGCTGCTCGGGAGCTGCAAATCCCCGCGTACCATATCCGCGATATTCTTCCTGTACCGGGTGGCCTCGGATAGCCGCGCCAAAATCGATCAGGACAATGCTTCCATCCTGACGAACCAGAATATTCGA
>JAJBVF010000218.1 GCA_020859965.1 Clostridiales bacterium | reverse complement strand
CGTGACTTCATCCTCGATCGTCACCTTATACAGGTTCTGCTCTGCATCCTTTACTGCCTGATCCAGATCCGGATAGAAATTCTCAACAACCGTCTTCCAATTGGTTTTTCCTTCTCCGATCGAATCCAGAAGCGACTCCATATTCGCGGTAAAATTGACATCCACGATCACCGGGAATGCTTCCTTCATGATATGATTGACAATATCTCCAAGCTCTGTCATATACAGTTTTTTATTTTCCTTCGCCACGTATCTCCTGGCAATAATGGTCGTAATTGTCGGCGCGTAGGTACTCGGCCGTCCGATCCCAAGTTCTTCAAGCGTGCGTACAAGAGAAGCCTCTGTATAATGAGCAGGCGGCTGCGTAAAGTGCTGTTTCGCATCCTTGTTCCCGGCCCTCAGAGACATGCCTTTCTCTATCGTTTCCGTGATGACATTATTCTCTTCTTTCGTCTCACTGCTATCGACATATACGCTGCGAAAGCCTTCAAAAAGCAGCCTGGAAGCGGATACGGTAAACCGGTATCCCGCAGCGCCAATCCGAATAGCGGTAGTCTCATATCTCGCAGGTGTCATCCGGCTGGCAGTAAAACGCTTCCAGATCAGCTGATACAGACGAAGCTGATCGCGGCTCAGCGAATCCTTCACCATGGACGGCGTGCGTGAGAGATCGGTTGGTCGGATTGCCTCATGCGCATCCTGTATTTTTTTGCCGTTATCTGTCTGCGTCACATATTCCGCAGCATATTCCTCCCCATAGTGTTCCGTAATATAAGTTTTCGCAGCAGCCACAGCCTCATCCGAAACTCTGGTAGAATCCGTACGCAGATAAGTGATCAGTCCCACCGTACCGCTTCCTTTAATATCAATACCTTCATAGAGCTGCTGAGCCAGACGCATGGTCTTCTGCGTAGAGAAATTCAATGCATTGGCCGCCTCCTGCTGCAAGGTGCTCGTTGTAAATGGAAGAGGCGCTTTTTTGATGCGTTCTCCTTTCTTTACCTCCTCTACAGTATAATCCGCGCTATCAAGAGCCTGGAGGATTCCATCCATCTCCTGCTGCGAGGAAACAGTCATTTTTTTATTCGTGCCAAAGAACTTTGCGATAAGCGGCTTTTTCCCGTTTTCTGTGAAAAGTTCAACATCCAGCGTCCAGTATTCCTCCGGAATAAACGCCGCGATCTCCTCCTCGCGATCCGCAATGATACGCAAAGCAACCGACTGTACGCGTCCCGCACTTAAGCCCCTCTTTACTTTTTTCCAGAGAAGCGGACTGATCTCATATCCCACCATACGGTCAAGGATTCTCCGGGTCTGCTGTGCATCTACAAGATCCATATCGATTGTACGCGGATGCTTGATGGATTCTTTCACCGCGGTTTTAGTAATCTCATTAAACGTAATACGTTTCTGCTTCTTCGGATCAATCTTCAATGCTTCTGACAAATGCCAGGAAATCGCTTCTCCCTCTCGGTCGGGGTCCGTTGCGAGATAGACCTTGTCCGCCTTTTTCTCCGCTTTCCGAAGCTGCGCCAGGATTTCTCCCTTCCCGCGAATCGTAATATACTTTGGTTCAAATCCATGCTCTACATCGACGCCCATCTGGCTTTTCGGAAGATCTCTGACATGTCCGTTCGAAGCCATGACTTCATAATTTGAACCCAGAAATTTCTTGATTGTCTTTACTTTTGCAGGCGATTCGACGATCACCAGATTTTTTGCCATAAAAACCTCACTTCACTTTTACATAAAAATTCTGTTCCGTCTCTTTGATCAGTCCCTTCAATTCCAGAGACAAAAGACTGTCACAAAGATCGGACAGGGATAAGGAAGTATTCTCTTCCAGTTCCCACAGGCTTTTCCCGCGCAAACCGAACTTACTATACACTAATTTTTCTGCAGGTGCAAGTGTTATGTTCAATGGTAATATTTTTTTCATCTGTTTCCTGTCCGGAAAAACCGCATCCATAAAATCCTCTACGGACAATACCAGTCCCGCTCCCTGCGAGATCAGCTCATTGCAGCCATAGCTCAGTTCATCATCCGGCCGTCCGGGAACAGCGTAAATCTGCCGGCCCTGGTCCAGGGCAAATTCCGCTGTAATCAGAGATCCGCTCTTTTTCCTTGCTTCAACAACGATCACATAATCCGCCAGACCACTGATGATTCGGTTGCGCATGGGAAAATGAACAGATTTTGCCTTTGTGCCTGCCGGAAATTCAGAGATCAGTCCTCCGCAGGTTTCCAGCCGCATAAAAAGCCGTCGGTTCGAAGCCGGATAATACTGATCTGCACCGCAGCCAAACACAGCATAGCTTTTTCCTCCTTCTTCCAGAGCTGCCCATTGGGCCGCTCCATCAATTCCATATGCGCCCCCACTGATAATCTGACCGCCTGCATGGGCAATCTCACGCGCAAGAGCCTCTGCCATCGTCCTTCCTCCAGGCGTACACATCCGCGCACCGACGATTGCTACTGAACAGACGTCCTCCACTGGTAGTTCTCCCCGCCAGAACAGTCCATACGGTCTGTCACGTAATGGTTTCAGACGAGCCGGATAACAGCTCCCTTCCATGCTGGTAAATTGTATTCCGAGTTCCCTGTCTGCATTCACAATTTCTTCCGGAGAATGCATTTTTCTGTAATCGATCACCTTCTGCATCCATCGGCACCCACGTTCCCGCAGAAAAAACAACTCCTGATCCGATGCCTCCCATATCTGTTTCGGATCCGGAAAACACCTCAGCAGAATTTCTCTCTGTGTCCGATAGATTCCCGCTATACTGCAAAACCATTCCCAATACTGCTCCATCTTTTCCTTTCTCTATTCCAGATGTTTTGATGGACGATAGCGGACCGCCTCGCCCAGATGCCGAACCGCAATTTTCTCACTACCTTCCAGATCTGCAATCGTGCGGGCAACACGCAGCATGCGATGACAGGCACGGGCAGTCAATTTCTTCGTCTCATAAACCTGCTTCATAAAAAGGTCTTCCGCTTCACCAAGCGCACAATACCTCTCAATCTGTGAAGCGGGCAATCCCGAATTAAAACGTATACCGGTATCCTTATACCGCCGGTTCTGAATCTCCTGTGCACAAAGAACACGGTCACGAATGTCCGAACTGGATTCCTCTTTGTGGCTTTCCGATAATTCTTCATAAGAGATTGGCCTTACTTCCGCATGCAGATCGATCCGATCCAGAAGCGGACGACTGATCCGGTGCAGATAACCGCGTATCTCTCCCTCGGAACAGATACAGCGTGACCGGTCTGGATAATAGCCACAGGGACACGGATTCCGGGATGCTACCAGCATAAAATCTGCCGGAAAAATATACTGTCCTGAGCTCCTGGAAATACGCACTTCTCCTTCTTCCAGAGGCTGCCGGAGAATTTCCAGTGTCTCCCTCTGAAATTCCGGAAGTTCATCCAGATACAGCACCCCTCTGTGTGCCAGGCTGATTTCTCCCGGCCGGGGAATCACCCCGCCTCCCGCCAAAGCCGGTGCTGAAATGGTGTGGTGCGGCATGCGAAATGGACGTGCAGTGATCAATCCGTCCCGCGGGAGAATCCCGGCTACACTGTGAATCTGCGTAATCTCCAATGCCTCTTCCGGTAATAGCGGAGGCAGAATACCCGGAATCCGACTTGCGATCATCGTCTTTCCCACTCCAGGCGGCCCTGTCAGACGCAGATTGTCCATCCCCGCTGCCGCTATCTCAGCCGCACGTTTTGCCATCGCCTGACCACGGAT
>JAJBVF010000254.1 GCA_020859965.1 Clostridiales bacterium | reverse complement strand
CGCACATGTCGCTGAGAAATAAAAATGGGCCAAAAGCACAACACTTTGAATTCCGCACCTATGCCGTATTTGATTCACCAGGCAAGGCATGGGCTGTATCAGGTATGGAATCTTGTTTGCGGCGGATCTTCGGTGTGGCTGGGTACACTGCCAGTGACGCTCTGGTTTTTTTATCAGACTTCACCGTGGAGTATCATTGTTAATCTGGCAGTGATTCCTCTGATGTCTTCTTTGATGGCCTCTGCTCTGATCTCCTGCTTTGCAGGGCTGATCAGTATACCTGCAGGGATGTTTCTCTCTGCTCCGGTCTATTACCTGTTGGGATTGTTTGAATGGCTTTGCCATCTGGAGCAAAAGCTTCCATGTGCAGTCTGGATCGCAGGGCGTCCTGCTGTATGGAAGCTGGTGGCGTATTATGCGCTTCTGGCCGGCGCGGCATTACTTTCCTGGAAACCTCGTCGGAAAAAGACTATCACCCCTGGGACTCGCACAGAGGAATATGCCGGGGAAGTTTTCCGTATCAGCAATGCTTTTGTATGGATTGCGGCGATTACAATTGGCATCGGTCTGATGGTATATCATCCATGCGCCGCCCTGACTGTGACCTGCATGGACGTTGGTCAGGGGGATGGCGCACTGCTCCAGATGCCGGACGGAGTAAATTGTCTGATCGATGGCGGCAGTACTTCAGTGAGCGGCCTGTGGGAATACCGGATCAGCCAGACGGTCAGATACTATGGGATCAGTACAATTGACTATGTGTTTTTGTCTCATGCGGACAGCGACCACATAAGTGGAATTTTGGAATACCTGGAAGATTATCTTCCGGGTTTTGGGGGAAAGAACGCACATGGAATTACCGTAAAACATCTCGTGATTCCGCCGACAGCGGATGAAACAGATTTTGAAGAACTGATTGAGAAAGCCAATACACTGGGGATTTCCGTGTTGCGTATGGAAGCGGGAGCGGCGCTTGGAAATATACAGGGGAACACGGATACGCGGAACAATGCCGGACGGATGTCTTTGGGTTATTTCGGGAAGAATGCCTCTTTATGGTCGCTGACCTGTCTCGCTCCATCTTCTTCGAACCTGTCCGGTGATAAAAATGAGGATTCCATGGTACTTTTGCTTCAATATGGCGCATTTCGGATGCTGTTTACTGGCGATCTGGAAAACGAAGCAGAGACAGCACTCGCTTCTTCCGGAATGAATCTTTCCTGCGATATTCTGAAGGTTGGCCATCATGGCTCAAATGGAGCATCTTCGGAGGAGTTCCTTGCGGCTGCCTCACCTGCTTTTGGGATTATCTCATGTGGAGCGAATAACCGCTATGGACATCCGGGGGTGGAAGCGGTGGAGCGCTTACTGAAAGCGGGAATTACACTGTATACGACAATGGAGTGTGGAGCACTCACTGTTCGCAGCGATGGCACTGCGTTTTCCTTAGAAGGATTTCTGAATACCACAGCTTATACAAAAAATTAAAAAATAATAGAAAATAGATGGAAATATTCACGTACTTTGGCATATAATGATAATAGAGTGAAAAAGTATACAGGCACGAGAACAGGTGAACAGACGGAAGAGGGAATCATTATGACGATACGTGAACAGACGGAAGAACTGGAATACAAAATATTCAGTCCATATGCCTCATTCAGCAGGGAAAGCAGAGGACGGGACAGGGACGAGCCTCAGTGCGACATTCGCACGGTTTATCAGCGGGATCGGGACCGGATTATACACAGTAAATCCTTTCGGCGCCTGAAACAGAAGACGCAGGTTTTCCTGATCCCGGAAGGAGATCACTATCGCACGCGCATGACTCATACGCTGGAAGTGTCTCAGCTTTCCCGTACGATCGCGAGAGCGCTTCGGTTGAATGAGGACCTGGTAGATGCCATTGCGCTTGGACATGACCTTGGTCATACGCCGTTTGGACATGCCGGAGAATATGCACTGAATGAGGTGTGCCCATATGGTTTCGCGCATTATGAGCAGAGCGTCCGTGTCGTGGAACTGCTGGAAAAAACCGGAGAAGGGTTAAATCTCACCTGGGAAGTGCGGGATGGAATCCGCAATCATCGTACAGCCGGCAGTCCCGCTACGCTGGAGGGACAGGTAGTGCGATACTGCGATAAGATTGCTTACATAAACCATGATATTGACGATGCGGAGCGTGCCGGGATTCTCAAAGAGACTGATATCCCGGAAGAAAGCCGCAGGATGATCGGAGATACGACCAGAAAACGTTTGAATACCCTGATTCATGATGTGGTGAGCAACAGCGAAGGACAGGATCACATTACAATGTCGGAGGAGATGGAGACTGCGATGCGGGATCTGCGCGCCTTTATGTTCCGGAGCGTATATCGCAATCCTGAGGCAAAAAGCGAGGAAGGAAAAGCGATTCGGATGATCCAGGAGCTGTATCATTATTATAATAAATGGCCGCAGCAGCTTCCGGAGGAATATCAGGATCTGATGGAAAAACGAGGCGAGCCGAGAGAAAAGGTTGTCTGTGATTACATAGCGGGGATGACGGATCTGTATTCGATCCGGAAATATAAGGATTTATTTGTCCCGCAGTCCTGGCAGGTCTGATGGAAAAAGGGGGAAAGCACGGTGTATTATTCTGATGAAATCATCGAGGAGGTGCGTCAGCGCAGTGATATTGTGAGTGTAGTTTCCGGCTATGTGAAGCTTCAGCGCAGGGGAAGCTCCTATTTCGGACTTTGCCCGTTTCACAATGAAAAATCTCCATCTTTTTCAGTCAGCCCGGGGAAGCAGATGTATTACTGCTTTGGATGCGGGGCGGGCGGCGGTGTTTTCAATTTCATTATGGAATATGAAAATTATACATTCCCGGAAGCAGTACGTTTTCTGGCTGACCGTGCGGGTATCAGCCTTCCTGAAGAAGAGTATTCTGAAGAGGCAAAACGGGCGCGTGATCTGAAAAGCCATGTGCTGGAACTCAACAAAACGGCCGCAAAGTTTTATTATTATCAGCTTCGTGCTCCGCAGGGACAGCGCGGGATGGATTATCTGAAAAACCGCGGTCTTAGCGATGAAACGATGAAACACTTTGGGCTTGGCTATGCAGGGCAGGATGGACATATGCTGTACCGTTATCTGAAAAAACAGGGTATATCAGACCAGATTCTGAAGGATTCCGGGCTGATGCAGGTAAATGAGCGTCAGGGAATGTATGACAAATTCTGGAATCGTGTGATCTTTCCGATCATGGATATCAATCACAAAGTAATCGGGTTTGGCGGTCGTGTGATGGGAGATGGCAAGCCCAAATATCTGAATTCACCCGAGACTGTGGTATTTGACAAAAGCAGGAACCTGTATGGGCTGAATTTTGCGCGGGTCTCGAAGGAGAAGACCCTTCTGGTCTGCGAGGGATACATGGATGTCATATCCATGCATCAGGCTGGTTTTACAAATGCGGTGGCTTCGCTTGGTACGGCATTGACCAGCCGCCATGCGTCGATTCTGAAACGGTACACAGATGAGGTAATTCTGACCTATGACAGTGACGAGGCCGGTATCAAAGCCGCTCTGCGCGCGATTCCGCTGCTAAAGGAAGCGGGGGTATCGACCCGGGTGCTTCATATGGATCCTTATAAAGATCCGGATGAGTTTATCAAAGCGCGCGGGACGGAGGCGTTCCGGGAGCGCATTGAACAGGCAGAAAACAGCTTTCTGTTTGAACTTTCTGTACTGGAAAAATCTTACGATATGAAGGATCCGGA
>JAJBVF010000258.1 GCA_020859965.1 Clostridiales bacterium | reverse complement strand
GGAATCCGCTGTCTTTTCCAAAAAGGATGCCTGTCCCGCTTGCGCCGGGATGAACCACAACCGCATCCAGTCCCTCACTGATCAGTTCACACGCATATTGGGCAAGACAAAGCTTCGAGTAACCATACTGCCGGTTTGCCGAGCCACTATGAAATGTCGCAGGCGATTGCTCCTTTGCCCCACATCCCGCAAGAGAAGAAACATAAACGAGCCGTGTCTCATCCAAATGAAACTTATCGTACAGAAGCTCCGTCAGATAACACGCACCAATAAAATTTGTGCCGAAAATAAGAGGAAATCCTTCCTGCGTCACCAAATCTGCCTTTGATCCGCATATCCCGGCATTAAAAACAAATCCATCCAATCTGCGTGTACGATAGTGTTCCGCAAATGCTTTTATGGAAGAAAAGGATGCCTGATCATAAGAAGCAAATTCAAGCTTCGCATCCGGAACCTGTGTAAGAATATAGGTTCTGGCAGCCGCAGCCCGCTCCGCGTTGCGGCAGGCCATGATCACCTCAGCTCCCAGCCAGGCCAGATGCTTTGCTGTCTGCAGTCCAATACCGGAATTTGCCCCGGTCACAACAATGTTTTTTTCGTCCAGCCTTGGAAACTGGGACAGATATTCACAATACTTCATCGTAACAATACCCCATCAACTGAAATCCTGATCTTTTCTCATGAATAGACAGACGGTCGGTCTGTATTTTCCAATACTGTAGCACGATTCCAGAAAGAATGCAATATAGATGAGCAATGTTTACGAATTTTTAGTAATGAAATCAGTATTGACATCTATTGCTTTAGGAAGTATAATACTCTATCGACCGACCAGCGGTCTGTTAAGAGGTAGTTATATGAGAATCATAAAAGATGCCAAAGTACGCAAAGATGAAATTCTGGATACCGCACAGCGCCTGTTTCATGAAAAGGGGTACGCCCAGACCAGCATGGAAGATATCTCATGGGCAATCGGTATTGCCAGAGGCACTGTATATTACTATTTTAAAAACAAGGAAGATATCCTGTCTGCGATGATTGACCGACAGATTGACCAAAGGGAAATGCGCCTTCGGCAAATTGCTGACAATCCGGCACTTTCAGCTACGGAAAAGCTGTTTCAGATCATTCAGTTTCAGGTTCACAGCGGTATACTGGCGGATGGTCTGCATGACACTGAAAATGCCAGGCTGCATCAAAAAAGCTTTCAAAGGAGCCTCTTTCGCTTTACCCCCATCCTGGCAAAAATTATTGAACAGGGAAACACAAGCGGTGAATTTTCCTGCCCCTGGCCCGCAGAAAGCGTACAGTTATTGTACTGTGCTTCACAGCTTCATGATCCCGGTGTATTTACCTGGGAAGAGGGAGTACGGAAGCAGAAAATGAATGCCTTTTACTGGATGCTGGAAGTCACACTCGGCATTTCCACGGAAGCAAAAAAACAGCTCTACCAGCTCGCGCATCTTTCATGACGACTGGTTATCAACAGAGGCTCTCAGAATCAGAAAGGAAATCAGAAGCAATGAAGTACCGGATCATTACCATCAGCCGCGAATCTGGCAGCGGAGGCAAAACCATCGGCAAGGAAGTTGCCAGAAATCTTGCCATCCCGTTCTATGACAAGGATTTGATCAACCAGATCGCGGGAAAGAACGAATTTAGTACTTCCATTCAGGATGACCCGTGGACAACACAGAAGCATATCATTCAGAAGCTTGCTTAAAAAAGTCCCTGCGTAATCGTTGGCCGCTGTGCTAACCACATCTTAAAGGACAGAAAAGACTGTCTGCATGTCTTTATCCATGCAGCCATAGAAAAACGCGCGGAACGAATCATCATGCTCCACGGAGGAAGCAATGTAAAACCAGAACAGCAGCTTTCAGATCAGGACAGGCGCAGAAAGGCCTATTGTGAATTATATTCCGGTTCCGAATGGGGCAATGCCGCCAACTATCACATATCTCTGGACAGTGGTGAATTTGGAATAGAGACATGCATTGCCATAATTGAAAACCTTTATGATATATGAATTACTAAGAGTATGCCCGGCAAAAGCTTTCCGTTTTTGCCGGTCTTTTATGCACATGAACCGCATAAGGAATTTATCCAGCTTTCGCTGGATGCGGCTCGGCGCGACAGATAGGGTGAGAGGGCTCCCCTATCCGATTATGATAATGCCTGCAAATCAGGCGTGTCATTTTTAATACTTTCCTGCAAACAATACAAAGGAGTGATTTCAAATGAAACTGGCAGACAAAGCAAAATCAGCCGCGATTGAAGTCGTGGCAAAACAGGCTCTCGGTTACCTGGAAAAAGACCCTGAGACAAACATCCCGAAGCTGATGGAACTGGTAGACAAGTACACACCGAAGGACTGGTTTGCCGGGCAGCGGAACGCAATCCGAAGCGCCATCTCGGATAAAAACAACAATTGGTATCAGTTGATCCTTCGTATGTACCAGCTGGATCCCGGCGTGAGGAAAACCTTTTTTGAGAATTTTATCATCAACGCCAGTCTGAGAGGCGGTCTGCTGCAGGAAGAAAACGCAAGGGAAAACAACTGCAATTCCCCGTGGGCGATTCTGCTGGACCCGACCAGTGCCTGTAACCTGAAATGTACCGGCTGCTGGGCTGCCGAATACGGTCATCAGCTGAACCTGAGTCTGGAAGAAATTGACTCAATCATCCGTCAGGGCAAAGAAATCGGCGTGTATATGTATATATACCGGCGGTGAACCGACTGTACGGAAAAAGGATATTATCAAGTTATGCAAAATGCACCCGGACTGCGAATTTCTAGCGTTCACCAACGGCACCCTCTTTGACGAAGAATTCTGTGATGAGATCCTGCAGGTGAAAAACTTTGTACCGGCTTTCAGCGTTGAAGGTTCTGAAGAAGCCAACGACGGTCGGCGCGGTGAAGGCATCTATCAGAAGGTCATGCATGCCATGAAGCTTATGAAGGAACGCGGACTTCCTTTCGGCGTCTCCACCTGCTATACGGCAGCAAATGTAGAAAGTGTGAGCAGCGAGGAATACTTTGACCATCTGATCGGCTGCGGAGCATACTTTGCGTGGTTCTTCCATTATATGCCTGTCGGGAACGATGCGTCAGCCGCACTTCTTCCGACACCTGAGCAAAGAAAACTGATGTACGATAAAATCCGGGAATACCGGAGTACCAAGTCGCTGTTCACGCTGGATTTCCAGAATGACGCGGAATACGTTCACGGATGTGTCGCAGGCGGTCGCTATTATCTGCATATCAACGCAAAAGGCGATGTGGAACCGTGCGTGTTTATCCACTATTCAAATTGCAATATCAAGACCACAACCTTAAAGGACGCGCTGAAGAGCCCGATCTTCCAGGCTTACCACGACGGTCAGCCATTTAACAAAAATATGCTCCGTCCCTGCCCAATGCTAGAAAACCCGGAAGCCCTGCGCAAAATTGTAAAAGAGACAAAAGCGGTCAATACCGATTACCAGAGTCCGGAAACGGTAGATGACCTGTGTGATAAAACCACACCTTACGCTGAAAACTGGAAAGAAACAGCAGATGAAATATGGGCAGCAAAACCGCATAGTATAAACCAGAAGCCGCGGAAACGATAACCTCAGATAAGAATCTGTATTTCGGAGGGCAGATGCGTAAAGGGAAAGAATGATACATATACTGTAGCGGTTCGATTAAAGGAACATCCCGGAGATTCCGCCTATGTCGATTCGATTTCACAACTGTCCACGCAAAACATCTGGATGATCTGCTCCGAAGG
>JAJBVF010000292.1 GCA_020859965.1 Clostridiales bacterium | reverse complement strand
CGGGACGACAACCCTGTTATTATTATAGGAAGAAACTGAGTGTGCGTTCTGCCGAGTTGGAAAAAAAGAAAAGCTATGGTATACTATCTGGGCAGGATCAACGACAGGCGAGGAGAGTCTGATGGATCTGATGGATTACATGAACGAACAGAATAAGAAAAAAGAGGCCCCTCTGGCATCCCGGCTCCGCCCCTCCACCTTAGGTGAGGTGGTGGGACAGCAGCACATCATTGGGAAGGACAAGCTGCTGTACCGTGCCATCGCGGCGGACAAGCTGCAGTCGGTTATCTTCTACGGCCCCCCGGGTACGGGCAAGACGACGCTGGCGAAGGTGATCGCGGAGACGACGAGTGCCGAGTTCATGCAGATCAATGCCACGGCGGCGGGCAAGAAGGATATGGAGGCCGTGATCGCCCACGCGAAGGAGCTGCGCGGGATGTACGATAAGAGGACGATCCTCTTTATCGATGAGATCCACCGCTTTAACAAGGGGCAGCAGGACTACCTGCTCCCGTTTGTGGAAGATGGCACCGTGACGCTTATCGGGGCAACTACCGAGAATCCCTATTTTGAGGTGAACGGGGCGCTCTTATCCCGTTCGCTCATCTTTGAACTTTATCCGCTGGAGGCAAAGGACATAAAGATCCTCTTAAAGAGAGCCGTTTCGGACCCGGAGAAGGGGATGGGCGCCTATCACGCCGAGCTCGACGAGGAGGCCTGTGACTTCTTAGCGGACATCGCGAACGGCGACGCGCGCAATGCGCTTAATGCGCTGGAGCTCGGGATCTTAACGACCGAGCCGGGGGAGGACGGCATGATCCACATCACGCTTCCGGTGGCGGAAGAGTGTATCCAGAAGCGGAAGGTCCAGTACGACAAGGGCGGAGACAACCACTATGACAACATCTCGGCGTTTATCAAGAGCATGCGCGGATCCGATCCGGACGCGGCTGTCTACTATCTGGCGAAGATGCTAAGTGCGGGCGAGGATGTCGCCTTTATCGCGCGGCGCATCATGATCTGCGCGTCCGAGGATGTGGGCAACGCCGATCCCATGGCTCTAACCGTCGCGGTCAGCGCTGCGCAGGCCGTGGAGCGTTTGGGAATGCCCGAATCGCGCATTGTCCTGTCTCAGGCAGCCACGTATGTGGCCTGTGCGCCGAAGAGCAATGCGGCCTATCTGGCCATCGACAAGGCGCAGGAGGTGGTCCGAAGCACCAGGACGGCGCCGGTGCCTCCGTACCTTTGCGACAGCCACTACAAGGGAGCCGCAAAGCTGGGCCGCGGCATCGGATATCAGTACGCGCACGACTTCCCGAACCACTATGTCGACCAGCAGTATCTGCCGGACGCATATAAAGACATGGTGTTTTATGAGCCGACCGAAAACGGATACGAACAGGTCATCCGCGAATACTTTGAGAAGATAGGTCGGAAAAAATAGCAGTACCAGTAGCAACAATGAACAAATAACACTCACGATGAGTAGGAACAGATGAAAGCATATACGGAAATGACACGCAACGAACTTCTCGAGGAACAGGCGCTTTTGCAGGCAGAGTACCGCGAGCTGTGCGCCATGGATCTCCATTTGGACATGTCCCGCGGCAAGCCGTCCGCGGAGCAGCTCGATCTCTCCATGCCCATGATGGATGTCTTGACCAGTAAGACACCTTTAAAGAGCAGGAAGGGAACGGATCTGAGAAACTATGGCGTCTTAGACGGGATCGACGAGGCGAAAGAGCTGATCGCAGCCATGATAGATACGCAGCCCGAAAATGTTATCGTGTACGGCAACGCCAGCCTGCACATCATGTACGAGGCCATCGGCAATGCCATGATGCACGGCATTTTGGGAAGCACACCCTGGGTGAAGTTAGACAGCGTAAAGTTCCTCTGCCCGGTCCCGGGATATGACCGCCACTTTACCATCACCGAGTCCTTCGGGATCGAGATGATCAACGTGCCGCTTACAGAGACCGGTCCGGACATGGACATGGTGGAAGAGTACGTGAACAACGACGAGTCGGTCAAGGGGATCTGGTGCGTGCCGAAGTATTCCAATCCGACGGGGATCTCCTACTCCGATGAGGTGGTGCAGCGCTTTGCGAACTTAAAGCCGGCCGCCTCCGATTTTCGGATCTTCTGGGACAATGCCTACTGTGTCCACCATATCTATCCGGAACAAAAGGATGAGATCCTGGATATCATCTCCGCCTGCGAGGAGGCGGGAAACCCTGACATGGTGTACGAGTTTTGCTCCACTTCCAAGATAACATTCTCCGGCGCGGGCATCTCCGGTATGGCGACCAGCCCCCGCAACAAGGAGGAGATGCTTAAGCACCTTACGGTCAAGACCATCGGATTTGACAAGATCAATCAGCTTAGGCATGTCAAGTTTTTAAAGGACATGGACGGGGTAGAAGCGCTTATGGCAAAACAGGCGGCGCTGGTCCGGCCGAAATTTGAGCTTTGGATCGACCGCTTTGAGAAAGAACTCAGCGACTTGGACGTCGGATCGTGGACGCATCCGCGCGGCGGATACTTCCTCACCTATGTATCGAACGAGGGCTGTGCAAAGAATATCATAGAGTTGGCACAGCAGGCCGGAGTCGTGATGACGGGGGCCGGTGCGCCGTATCCCTACAAGAAAGATCCCAGGGATACCGTGATCCGGATCGCCCCGACGCTCCCCCCGATGGATGAATTGGATCAGGCCTGCACGGTGTTTATCACCTGTGTAAAGCTTGCATCGATTAAGAAATTGCTCGAAAATGCAACAAATTTGTAAAATTTACATAAAATCTTAATACTTTTGCCGAATTTCCCCTTGCAAAAAGAAAAAAGCTGTGTATAATGGATGCTAGTTTACCATATTCTGCGGAAGTGGGAGCAAAATTAGATTTTAAAAAAGGGCATAACACATAGCTTTGGCAAAGCTAAAAAGGAGAAAAGTACAATGAGACACAAACTATTTGCGAAGAGAGCAGCGGCCGGTATTGTGACCGCATGCCTGATCGTAACAGGGAGTGGGCAGGTATTTGCGACAACATTAGAGAACGCTCAGTCCGAGAAGGCTGCTGCGGAAGAGGGGCTGGATTCCGTAAATGAGGAGATCGACAGCATCACCAGCCAGCAGAACAGTCTTCAGGAAGAGATCAATGCATTGGATGAGGATCTGGTCACCACGATTGCGAATATCTCCATCCTGGAGGATGAGATCGCCCAGAAAGAGGTGGAGTTGGATGAGGCCAATGCAGATCTGGTCGTTGCCGAGGAGAAAGAGGCCGAGCAGTATGATTCCATGAAAGAGCGTATCAACTATATGTATGAAAACGGCGGAAGCATTTCTTTCTTCAATGCTCTGCTGGGAGCGAACAGCTTCTCGGATGCGTTAAACCGTGTTGAGATGTTTGCATCGGTTTACAGCACAGACCGGGATCTTTTACAGGAATATATCGATACAGAGGAAGAGATCGAATCTCTCATGATCGAGATTCAGGAAGAGGAAGCGAGCCTGATGGATCAGCAGTCTGATCTGGAAGCGCAGCAGGATTCCTTAAATGCCATGATCGATGAGAAGAGCGCCGAGATGGATGATTTCGATTCCATGCTGGCATCTGCACAGGCACTTGCCTCGGAGTACAAGGCGACGATCAATGAGCAGACAGCGATCATAGAGCAGGAGGTTGCCGCACAGCAGGCAGCTGCCGAGGCGGCAGCGGCTGCAGAGGCAGCTGCTTCCGAAGACGAAGAGGTACAGGCAGTCGAAGAGGAAGTCCA
>JAJBVF010000371.1 GCA_020859965.1 Clostridiales bacterium | reverse complement strand
TCCCCCAGCACCTCAATCTCTTCCGTGACATCCGGCAGGATATCCGGGGCGATACCCAGCGCTTTTAACGCTTCTATGCGAAAAGCACCAATCCGGCTATCAAAAAATCCGAGGCTTGCTGCATTACTCACATGCATGAGAGGACGCGTCCGATCAGTGAGAACCATCCCCAGATAATCTGCAATCGTGCAGACCGAAACCGCGCCTTCCGGAACGAGACCCTGTTGCAGATTGTACAGATGACTGATCAGGCCATAGCCAGTCGCCGCCAGAATGCCGGTCGTATCCTCAGCTTTTTTCGTCAAACACCTGCCGTCCTCCGATGGAAGGCTGCCGCGGCCGTCCTGCCAGGTATAGAGCGGACTTACATGGCGGCCATTTTTATCGACGTACACAATCCCATGCATCTGTCCGGTCAGCCCGATCGCATCTGCTTCCGGACAAATATCCCGAAGCTCCTCGACAAGCTTTCCTGCTTTTGCAAGAATCACATCCACATCCTGAATGCGTTCCCATGAATGCTTCGTATTTATAAAACTGCCATTTTCTACTGTCCTGGCCTCCGTGACCAGATGCTGATCCACATCAAGGACAACACCGCTGATCGTGGTCGTGCCAATATCAATTCCTATTGCTTTCATATATGCATTCGTTTTCTCCAAATGAAACTGATTTTTTAACATTTTAGCATAAACATAGTTCAAATGAAAGACTGTAAATTAAGCCGGCGCCGGAGGTGTTGCAGACCGCAATGACCAGCGCCCGCAGCCCTTGTAAACAGGGCATTTCCGGGCGGCGGTAATGGTTTTGGTACACTATTGGTACACTATTTCTTTATTTCTGTTCCCGTATTGCCTGCAGACATTCTTTCAGTTCAGGCAAATCATCCGATATAATCTCCCAGACAAGCTGAAGATTCACACCTTCATAATCATGCACGATTCGGTTTCGCAAGCCATATACCTGACTCCACGGAATTTCAGAGTGTTCCTTCTTATATTCCTGATCCACTTTGTTCGCCAATTCTCCCAATTGACTCAAGTTAAAGACACAGGCTTCCAGAACAAGATCGTTTTCTACAAAAGTATCGTATGTCATACCATTCGAATACCTTTGAATCTTGTCTATATATGTCAACATTTTAGACACAACTACCTCATTCCTCATAAATCACCACCCCTGTTTCCTGTATTTCTGAATCGATCTCAGAATTCTTTTCCAAATGAGAGACATCAATCATATCAATATCTTTGTCAACAGCTTCTCTTACTTCCTCAATCAGTCCTACAAATTTCAAGCCTTTCAGACCGCTGTCAACCAGTATATCAAGATCGCTCTTCTCATTCGCTCGTCCTTTTCCATAGGAGCCAAATAGTACCGCCCGTCTTACATTATGACGTCGAAAGACAGGAGTCAAAATATTTTTAATTTGAGAAACCGTATAAACTTCGCTCGACATCCATATCACTTCCTCTCATATGTTTCCCCTATTCCACAATTCTTCATGGTTTTCATGCATATTCTGAATCAAAATATACTGAAATACACTTCTTTATCCTGCAAGCACAATCCCTTCACTTTCTACACTATCATAGTATGGCAAAGCTCCCAACCAGTAGTTGAAATGGTCGACATTCTTTATATTAACGCTTATTACAATGCCATACGACATTTCTTAATCGAAAGCAATATCATAAATCCGGTTCTCAATAGTTCTGATTTCTGCATCATCAAGAGATGTCAGAATCATAATATCCATATCGGAATGTTTGGTATAGTCGCCTCTGCCATAAGAGCCATATAATATAATCCTCTTTACGGAGTCTCCCATGCACTTAATCACATCATTGGAAAATGACTGCAATATTTCTCTATTCTGCTCCATTACCATCATGACCTTTCCATCCAGATAGTGATTCTACACCGTAATCTCCCACAGCAGTTTATCACCCAGCTTCTTCTCTTTCACTCCCGTCTCTTTGTTTTTATTAAAGCTGAATGTCAGAAGATAGCCTTTATTCAGACGCAGCCGATCCAAATATCTGCACAGCTGATCTTCACCGTCTTTATTGTATTTCGGCCCATACCAGATTTTTGTTTCGATCAAAAACTGCTCACCATGATAATCCACGATGATGTCCGTCCTCTTTTCATCCCGCGTCTGTGCCTCAATATAATAATTCCCGATTCCGTTAATCACAGGTTTCAGATACATCAGGAAAATCTTTCGCGCATACTTCTCAACAAATTTCTGGTCACTATCGGTATAAACGTATGAATAATGCTCCGCAAATTTACTCAGCAATGCCCCCATGTCCAGCCGTCCGCCTATAATAAACTCGCTCTTATTCACTTCCGCGTCTTTTTTGGCAGCATTATCAATTTGCTCTTCGGAAAGAAAATAATCATACAACACTACCTCAAAAATCCGATTGAAGACTGCCACCTGACCATTTACCGATTTGATGTAATCAAACATTCTGGCCAGGTTCAGCACCTCATTATAGGGATTAAAAGCTACCGATTCTCCCTCAAACAAAATACTGCGCAGCATCTCCTTTAATTCCGGATAGTCTTTTAGCTGTTTGATCATGTCTTCCAGCAAAGGCATTTTCGAGTTCTCCACCAGTTTAGCGGCAATCGCCACCCCTTCCCGTGTCCATGCGGCCGAACGATCAGGAAGTTCTAACATGCCTGCCACATTTTCGTCCAGACGCTTACACATAGCAGAAACCAATACCGGATAACCAGACGTGTAATCATATATCAGTTCCGATATCATCTGAATATCCATTCCTGTCTGGTGATCATTCTCATAGTCTTTCAGCATACCGGCGATATCCCCTGTGGAAAAACTCAGATCTTCGTCAAATTCCGCAGCCACATTCCAGGGACTGTTGTATCTGTGTTCTTCATCCGGACGTATCTTCAATTTCAGATTCTTGATATCATACACACCAGCCAGAATCACACTTTTAAATGTCTGATCCAGGCCATCTTCCCTGTCGATGTATTTATCACGAAGCAATTCCAAAAGCTGCAGCATTTTCTGATTATCAGATGCGCGATCAGCTTCATCGATCATTAGAATCACTTCTCTGTCGCTACCTGCACAGAGTTCCGTGATTCTTACATCCAATTCAGAAAATGGATCATCTGCATCCAATGGCCGGCTCCAGTTCTGAATCATTTCCTCTGGCATATGAATCTGCCGCATTGACTTACCCGCTCTCCTGATAAAGCTTGATACCAGCTGAGCGTCAGACGTAAAGATAGCGTTCGACCAGGCAAGGCTAATCTGAATGCAGTAATATTTTTCACACAGTTTCCTAGATATTGCCCGAAGCGTCGATGTCTTTCCATACTGTCGGCCTCGATTGATGGAAAAATACTTCCCATTCTCCACATACTTAGCAATAATCCGATCTATTTTATCACTTATATCCACCATGTAATGCTTTTGAGGATTACATACAACCTCTGTGTTAAAACTCTTCATAATCGCCTCCACCAGCATTAAACCGCCGCTTCCACCAGAGCCTTGTCTCCAAACGCAATTATCAAATTTTCATCTATTCTAAATAGCAGTATAGCATAGCACCAGAGAAAAAACCACCGGCAATTGCCGCTTAAATGCAGATCGGGTAGGAGGCGGCTCGTCAGCTCCTACTCGTCCGCGCAGGCCGCGTCTGGCGTTAGCCAGAATATTCCTTGCGCGGCCGTGTGCATCAAAAAAGGGAACCACATTACTGTGATTCCCTGCGAGGTGCCAGCCGGAATTGAACCGGCGATAGAGGTGTTG
>JAJBVF010000117.1 GCA_020859965.1 Clostridiales bacterium | reverse complement strand
ATGTATGCATAAAAGCAATCACATCATTTCCGCCGTACATTTGCCATCCGGTGTCCAGCTGCAGTTTGACATTATGGGATGTGCGGGAAAGAAAATGATCCATCAAGGTACATTGTTTCCCATCTATAGTAATTTTCTTAAATTCCATATAGTGGTTGTGATAGCCCAGAAAAATACCATGCGGATTTAAAATCTGGTTTGCGCGATTTAACAGATCTGCGGCAGTATTGCACTTCTCGAGTGTATCAAATTCCAGACTGGTCATATAATAACGGATTCCGGTTTTGTCCGAAAAGGAAATCAGCTCAGAAAGAGCGTCTTCCAGCTTTATACCGGATGCAAGTCCGACATGCATGGAAGAAATGGCAAGCCCCATTGCTTTCAGCCTGGGCAAACATGTATTAACTTTTTTTTCATCCCACAGAATAGCTTTTAGAAAAGAGGGCAGCGGACTGTCTGGAGCCAGAGCGGGATCGTTTCGGAATGCGTAGAGAGGTTCTACAGCGGTAAAACCATTTTCCGCCAGTTCTTTCAGGGTATTTTCAAAATCATTTTCCAGTTCGGAAACCAGACCAAACAGGCCACATCCTAAATTCATCATGATATCCTCCCAGTATTTTATGATACATATCCTTTAGCAACTCGAATAATACTGCTAAATATAATTCGCAGCCTTACTGCCATTATTCCCGCAAAGATGCCACAGGCACTCAGCGTCCCTTATGGCATAGCGTGCACGAATATTTTACTGCAACGATAGCATATCAGGCGCTGGAAAGCATTAGCCTGCGGGGACAAGACAGGGTGGAAAAAACGGTCACAATTACAACTGCAGTTTGCTTCGATATTCGACGGGTGTGATTTCATATTTACGTTTGAAAGCGCGATAGAATCCGCTGACATCAGAATAGCCGATTTGCTCTACAATTTCAGCAATTGTCAGTTCCGGATTTTTTAACAGGTCAGTGGCTTTGCTCAGCTTCAGGTCACGCACCAGATCGGAGAAGTGTTTGCCGGTGTTTTCCTTAATAAGTCTGGACATATGCCGTTCACTGTAGTGGAAGAATCTGGCAAGGTTGGATAATGTAATATGGCTGTAATTGGCCTGAATGTAATTCAGGATATAGATGAGGTTCTCATCCATGGAATCTTCGGTGCCAGAAAGGATGATAACATCTTTTTCATGGTTGCGGAGCAGAAGGATACAGATGGCATGAATAAGGTTGTTCATCATTCGCTGGAAATATCTGGATTTGTCTTGATACTCCTGGTATGCATAAGAGATAAAATCTTTCAGTGCGGTATCATTCCCGGTGGGAAAGAGGAGAGCGGCGTTTTTATGGCTGCCATACAGGGCTCTTGTAAAAAATGCAGTGAGGACATCCCGCCCGGAAAGCAGGTCAAAGAAAGCGGTGTCAAAGGTACTGGCGCGGATGAGCAGGTTGAGGATCACACAATCGTCGGTGACCGCACTGATGGCATGTTTTGTGTCGGGAGCAATCAGACAGAAGTCACCGATTCGCATGGAAAAGGAGGTATCTGTAAAGTAGTTGGTACACTCTCCCTCGAATACATAGGTGATTTCAAAAAAATCATGTGAGTGAAAAAATGCGGGCATATAGCGGAAGTGGCGCAGGACAGCAACGTCACGATCATCAGGAATAAAATGCTCCTCGGACAGATATGCGGAAAGAGGTACCGGGAACAGGCTGTTAAGGTCGATTCCGTGCTTCTGCATGTCATGTTGAAATTCTTTTTCTTCCACAGGCATTGTCCAGCCTGACTGTGGGTGTTGAGTATAAATCTGCTTTAAACTCTGTTCGAGATCATTTAGCGATATCTCATTCATGGTATCATCTCCACGCTTTTTCAGACAGTATATCATATTTTGTCTGCTGTAGCCAAAAGAAATGTCAGATGTCGCACTGTTGTTTTACGTTGCTTTCTGGTATAATTCCAATATGATTACATAGAATACGGGGAACCGTTCGGGAATTGAAACGAATGCCAATACCGCGCTGAGAATTTTTTATCGTTTGCGATTTGCATATCAGGTGGTGCAGACGCATAAGCTATTTCGGAACAGAACCCTGGCATGGTGTAACTGGCAAAGCAGCCGTGCGGATGCAGGAAGGACCGTAATACAGGCTGCCAATGCCACTGGGAAAAGACTGGGAGAAGAGAAAAAATGCAGAACTATCAAAATAAAAGGAATCCGATTTTGCCATTAGAGCATCACATCCCGGACAGCGAGGCTCATGTGATGCCGGATGGTCGGCTGTATGTGTACGGAAGCTATGATGACCGCGAGGATGTATATTGCAGCGAGAAATACTTCGTAGTGTCTACGGCGGATATGGAGCACTGGACTATTCATGACGAAGCTTTAAATGGAAAACAGATTCCATGGTTCAACAATCCGGACGCGCCAAAATATCCGGGAATTGACTGGAGTCACCCTACGCTATTTATCCAGAAAATGCTTGCGGAAATGGCGGCGGACGGGGATGACATGAAGGAAAAATTTGAAAAAGAGGATGAGGGCGAGAAACCGGCACTTTTGTTTGCACCGGACTGTACAGAGAAGAATGGGAAGTATTACCTGTATTTCTGCATGCCGGATGACAGCGAAGGTGTGGCTGTTTCGAATCGACCGGAGGGACCTTTTACAGATCCGGTGCAGCTTCCCTGCGGGGGGATTGACCCGGCTGTATTTGTCGATGATGACGGACAGGCCTATCTTTACTGGGGACAGCTGTTTTCCCATGGGGTTAAACTCAATGCTGATTTAATATCCTTTAACAGAGAAGATATTGTGGATAATCTGGTAACGGAGGAAGCACATTATTTTCACGAGGGATCCTCTATGAGGAAGATCGGCGATACCTACTATTATCTCTATGCAGATATGGAACGGGGAAAGCCAACAGCGCTGGGATATTCCACAGGGAAATCTCCAATGGGACCTTTCAGCTATCAGGGAATTATCATTGACAATGATGGATGCGATCCGAAAAGCTGGAATAACCATGGTTCGATTGAATGCATGAATGGTCAGTGGTATGTCTTTTATCATCGCTGCAGCCGCCAAATGGCGCAGCACCGCAGGCTGTGTATTGAAAAAATCACAATACTACCGGATGGAACAATTCCGGAAGTGAAGATGACATCTCAAGGTGTCGGCGATCCGTTCTCGCCAGGTGAGCCAATAATGGGATACCAGGCCTGTGGCCTTTCCGGAAAGGTTTACATTGGCGTGAACACAGATGAGGCAACGACGAAACAGTATCCGGAGAAGCTGACGAATATTCAAGCAGGCGATGAAATTATTTTTCGCTATGTAAGGAGTAGAGATGGATATCATCGCATGCTTGTAAAGGCATCCGGCAGCGGCAGACTGACCATTTTGCTAAACGGTATGGCGGCCGGGGAGATTCGTGTGGAGAATGGAATCCAAATGAAAGATCAGATTTGCGCAGAGGCTGGAGAATATGAGCTGAAGCTGTGCGTGGAAGAAGCGGAAAGTCTGGAAATTCTGGAAGTAGTGCTGGATTAAAACATGGTCGGAAAGCTGCCAATACCCCGATGCTTGCATCGCTGCAAATTTGATGCACCGTATGCTTACATCGGGGTATTTGACTGCATTAAATTCTTATTTACTGTGATAATCATATCGATTGCTATAACTGATATAACTGCTAACGTTCCCGCTCAGTTTTGGATGCGGCTCTCCTTTATTTTCTCCAGAATCTCTGTGATCCTTTCTGCCGGTTCGGGATTTTCGCTGTCCAGCCAGTCATAGAG
>JAJBVF010000482.1 GCA_020859965.1 Clostridiales bacterium | reverse complement strand
CGCGCTGGATGTCGTCGTATTTCCGATCCCCATCTCTCCGGTCGCGATCAGATCATATCCCTGCTCCTTCAGTTCACCTGCCAGGGTAATTCCTGTCATCAGCGCCTGCACAGCTTCTTCCTTTGTCATCGCCGGTTCTTTTGCAAAATTCCGGGTGCCATATGCGACCTTTCGTTTTTCTACACGCGGTGTATCCACCGCCATCCCGATATCAATCGGATGGATTGTTGCCCCGGCCAGACGACACATGATTGCCGCGCAGGACTTTTCATCGAGGAAATTTTCCGCCACGATCGCAGTCACATCCTGCCCGCTCTGTGTGACACCTTCTTCTACAATGCCGTTGTCCGCGCACATCGGTACCAGGATTTTTTTCTCTGTCCGGATCTCCGGACTGTGCTGCGCCGCAGCGATACGCGCGACAGCATCCTCCATCCAGCCAAGACTGTGCAGCGGTTTCGCGATGCCATCCCAGCGTTTCCGGCAGATTGCTGCCGCATCCGCATCACCCGGAACAATGGTTTCAAGAATCTGATTCAGCTTTGTCTCACTCATCTTTGTGTATCCCCCTGTAAATCTTTGCATATATTCCAACCGGATAAGCGAAGGTATTATCCCCTATCCGCAGCTGTGCCTGCGAATGCGGCGTTTATTCCTGTATGTCTTTCTCTACATTCATTAGATATTTCATGCGTTTGAGCGCTCCAAATTCTGCCTTGCAGATTACATGTACCATCAGGGATATGTCGCCACTTTTCTCATATCTTCGAAATGCACGGCGATACTCGCCAGATGGTTCGATCGCGATCGGCAGCAGGTGCTGATTGATCATCCGCTGATTCAAAATCATCCTGCCAGTGCGCCCATTTCCGTCCAGGAACGGATGAATAGATTCAAATTCTATATGTTCTTTCGCAAGCATCTCAAAAATAGTCTCCGTTATCGCCGCCTTCTCAACCGGTTCTCCGTATTCATAAGCATGGTCCCATTTTTCCACATATTGCCGCATCAATTCCGGCACCCGCTCCGGATCCGGAGGATAATGAACTGCCTCCACCAGAGTCCCAATATACACTTTTTTTCTTCTGTACTCGCCATTCGCCTCCATTATCAGACCGTTTGCGCTCCGAATCCATTTCTCCGATATTTCTCTTGGCATAAGCGGAAGCAATTGTTTCTGAACACTTGCGTAAAGACTTTTTGCTTCCCTGTATTCACTATAAGTGTGACCGCTTTGCACCTCATCATACTCGAGTACCGAAACTGTTTCTTCCAGAGTAAGTGTATTTCCTTCCAGTGCATTACTGCTCCAGCAGAAACGAAGGGAAAAATCTTTTGTAAAAGGCTCTATGATGAGTTCATCCTTCTGACAGTCTGAAATGATTGGAAGAAGTTCCTTAATCTGTTTCAATATATCTGAATTATCAATCAACCCCATCTTCCATTCTCCTAAAACAAATATTCTTCCTGCGTCTGTGTCCAGGCTCTGGCACTCGCAAGAAACCGCGAGGCAAATCCCGGATCGGACCAATAGTATAAATGCGGGTATCCGGCTGCGCTGTGATCGGTGGTATGAATGCAGTTCCATGTTCGTTTCCCGGTCGGCTTCTTTGCTGTGTAAGCATCTCCTGGATCCGTGCTGTCAAAATAATGAAATTCGTGCGCACGGATCGACTCGCCTGGCCGGAGAAATCCATTCCTGCACATTTCCTGATTTTTCACAGCTTCCAGCGATTCCGCTGCCGCCTGATCATTCGCTGTTTTCTCCGATTCCATCGCTACCTGATCATTTGCTTTTTCCGTCCATTCCGTTGTCGTCCGATTGTCTGCTGTTTTCTCCCCTTCCGCTGTGGCATCACTTCGCACGCGAAGAGTAATATAGCCAAACCGTCCCAGTTTTGTTGTCCGATAAGATTTACCCGAAATGCAGCCGCACATTGGCCATGCTTTTCCTTCCATATCTTCCATGGTCTCGTGCAGGTACATGAATCCGCCGCATTCAGCCAGATAAGGAATACCGGTACTGATCACTTCCCGGATTGCTGTTTTCATCTCTTCATTTTCCGAGAGCTGCTTCGCATACAGCTCCGGATAGCCGCCGCCAATGATCAGACCGCTGATCCCTTCCGGCAGATTATTGTCATGCAAAGGCGAAAACGGCACAATCTGTGCGCCAAGCAACTCCAGCAGTTCCAGATTATCCTGATAGTAAAAGCAGAATGCCTCGTCTTTCGCTACGGCAATGCGCGGAAGCTTTCCACACCCGAAACGCTCAGCTTGCCCGGATTCTCCGGATTTCGCTGATATAGTGTCTTCAATATCGAATTTTCTTTTTATAGGATTGTCGCAGCAACCAGGTAGCCATTTTCTCACACTTTGCGGAAGCTCCAGAACGTTATTCTCATAATCTTCCGCTTCCTCTGCCAATGCCAGGATTCCATCCAGATCCAGGCATTGTTCCAGCTCCGCCGCCAGCCGTACCAGCCGTGTTTTCAGATCCGTGATCTCATCCGGCGTCACCAGACCCAGATGCCTGCTTTCCACCGCCGCGTCGTCCAGCCTTGGCACATAGCCGTACACCCGCACACCGGTCTGTCGTTCGATTTCATTTTTCAGGAGCAGATAAGTACTTTTCGTCGTCTGGTTCAGAATCACGCCTCGAATCTGATGACCGCGGCGCTGCTCGTTGCGAATGCACAGTTTCTCCCGCTCACGCTGCAACATTGGCGTCTGTTCTTCATTCCAGGTTTCTTCGTCGGCAGACAAAACCTTCTCATAATTCAAATATCCCTGTATCATCGGGATTACGGACAGACTCATCCCTCTGGCATTTACGATCAGGATGACCGGCGTATTTGTCGCCACAGCCAGATCATAAGAGGATGCTTTGGGCGATATACCGCCAAGACCGTCATAGATACCCATCACTCCCTCCAGGACGGAAATCCCGGCATTTTGCGCATTTTTTGCAAAGAGATACCGTGTCGTCGGAATGTCTGTAAAAAAGGTATCGAGGTTTCTCGAAGGTGTACCGATCACTCTTGTATGAAACATCGGATCAATATAATCCGGTCCGCATTTAAAAGAGGCCGGGTTCAGACCGCGCAAGGACAAAGCCTCCAGAATCCCGCAGGTAATCATTGTTTTCCCGCTGCCGCTCGACGGGGCAGCGAACATAATTCTCGGCAAATGCAGCATGGTCCGGTCTCCTTCTCACTTTTTCATCAAATACCTCATAGTCTGATCTGTCTTTCCGGTTTCTTTCCCGAATCTCTGCCGGTCAGTCCTTCAGACCGCCGATAATCTGTTAAACTATTTTTCGGTAGTTTATCGGATTATTTTTCGGTTGTTTATCGGATTATTTTGGGGTAATCACCAAAACCATTTTCCAATAGCCTGTCATCCTCCAAATGATACAATATAAATCGGATTGTGCGCGGTCATCATATGATACCGTCCCAATACCCGTGATTTTGCCGCTGATATCTGCACAATATCCGGCTCTGCGATCTCCATCCCGCGGATCAGTTCCATCACCTCTGCGATGCTCTCAAGCGAGACAGTATTGATGACAATGCGGATGGATGGATTCTTTTCTCTGAGAATCCGGATGATCTCCCGCATATTGCCGGAGCTGCCGCCGATAAACGCATGGGTCGGTGCCGGCAGCTCTTTCAGAGCCTCAGGCGCGGTTCCTTCAATCGAGATCAGATTGGACACCCCGATCTTCCTGCTGTTTTCCCGGATCAGAGCTATCCCTTCCGGATTTCGCTCAATTGCAAATACCTTTCCCGCAGTGCAAAGC
>JAJBVF010000216.1 GCA_020859965.1 Clostridiales bacterium | reverse complement strand
TTGTATAAGTGTTTTTCGTATAAATCGCATACAGATCCTTTACAAGACCGTCATTACCGTTAAGGAAGTTAAAAGAAGAACTATAGTATGCTGTTGAACCATCCGCTGATGAATTCCAGTACTTGCTATCCCGCAGGGAATATCCTTCCGGCAATGTATATCCGCATTCAGCATACGTTTTCAATTTGCCTGACTTAGATGAAGAATTCGAATAGATCGTATACTTTACTGTATATGTCGCATCCGTTCCATCCGGATAATTTGTGTGATATACAATATACTGCACCCAGGTATAAGTCGATCCTTCGCTGCCGATCACAACTTCCTCATCGTATGCTGTTTCCTTTGCTTCCTCCTCCCATTTTGCATAAAGCGTAACGTCTGATGATACAGAAGTGCTAAAATCATATGCTGTGGTCAGTTCCGCATCACTGTACCAGCCTGCGAAGGTATAGCCATCCAGCGTCGGCTCCGTCGGTTCCTTCGCTGTCTCCCCTTCCTTCACCGTCTGACTCTCTACCTCGCTGCCCCCGTTGCTGTTGAAGGTTACCGTATATTCCGTTATCACCTTCTCATAGACTGCAAATACCTCAACATATTTATTAGACGCCAGTTCAGATATATCTGTGGTTATATTGTCCCCGACTTCACAGGTTGCTTCCGTCCGTAATACTGTATAATTCGAGCTGCTTACCGTCCAGCCGACCGGTTTGTATTCTTCCTCATTTATCGTCACATTGGCCAGGCTGATGCTCCCTGTCGGGATAGACACAGTCGCACTTGTCGATGTAACATTGGATACTGTTTTGTAAGGACGATAAAAATTAAACGTTGTATCATTCCAGGTATAAATCTTATATCGGTAGCTGTATGTGACTGCCTCCGATTCAGCCGTTAGTGCAGCCTGATCCTCAGACGCCAAATTGCTCTTTGTTTCACTGCTATCTGATACCGTATCAGTTAAGATTTCTTCACTTATATCGTCTTTGTCGTCGACCGATTCTGTGATACCGGTACTTTCATCTACGTCAACCAAGACTGTCTCTTCATCATCTGATTCATCAAATGCAGCCTCGCTCTCTGTCACAACAGCTGCGTTTTCTTCTTCCTCTGCAACACCGTCTGTTAAAATCGCCCCATCCATCATAAAGGACGTCGTTATAGCCTGCTCCTCTGACGAATTATTGGTGTCTGTTTCAGCACTGTCCGTGCTTGTTTCAGCATCTTCCGAGGGCATATCGATTATGGTTTCTTCGCTCTGACTGTCTTCATCGACTGCCGATTGCAGGATTTCCGTGTTGTCGTCTGTATCATCCAGCGATATTTCTTCATTATATACTTCTTCACTCTCCATCGCTACAGATACGTTTTCTTCTTCCTCCGCAATCGCCTGAGTCGGAAGCAGCGTAACAATCATTGAAAATGATAACGCTAACGCCAAAACTTTCTTTGATATATTCTTCATGATTTTTTCTCCTGATTTAATTATGAAACATGATAAATAAATATCGAGGTTTTATTTGTCTATCTATTATTAGTTGTATCTAACCTATGATCAAAAAATTTTCTCTCTCCGCCTTTCATCGACTGTCGGTTTTCCCCTGGTCTCTATACTCTTTTTGCCAAACATCTGTTCATTTTTTAAATTACCCATGATATTTTTTCCTCCTCACTTTTTCATGGATTCCCTCAGCTTCCCCTGCAAATATTGGGCAAATGGGATAAATATGATCTTTTAAGTTAGATATCTCTAACCACGCAGTGGTGTATCAGATGCAGCTACAAAATGCAATAGAAAAAATAAATATCAGAGGTCAAAAACTATCTGTGTTTTCAACAACCTCATTTTCTGTTATGCATTCCATACGATAGTTTCAAAAACACAGCAGTTTACAAAAAAAGATTGCCGTTTTCAACCCAAATGCGTATAATATGTCTGATTTAACCAAAATAAAAGAGAAAGGGTTTTCCATGTCCAACACAAATACACCGTCCATTGATGAGCAGAAAACAGAATTGTTTGAGCGGATGCCGATCCCGCAGGCCGTCATGAAAATGGCCATCCCGACGGTTCTAAGCTCTCTTGTCATGGTGATCTACAACCTTGCGGATACTTATTTTGTGGGAATGCTGAACGATCCCGTCGAAAACGCAGCCGTCACTCTGGCGGCTCCGGTTCTTCTGGCTTTTAATGCCATTATCAACCTGTTCGGAGTCGGCGGCTCCAGTCTGATGAGCCGTTATCTCGGGAAAAAAGAATATGCGGCAGTGCGAAAAAGCTCCGCTGTCAGTTTTTACTGCGCGCTGGGATTTTCGATTCTGTTTTCACTGGCAGCCGGTATTTTTCACACGCAATTATTGGGAATTCTTGGAACCACCAGCGATACCGCAGCAGTCACCTGGCAGTATCTTCGCTGGACAACCCTCTGCGGCGCTGTTCCGGCGATCCTGAATGTAGTTCTGGCCAATCTGGTGCGTTCGGAAGGTTCTTCCCTTCAGGCCAGCATCGGAACGATGAGCGGGTGCCTGCTGAATATTCTCCTTGATCCTCTGTTTATCCTTCCATTCGGCTTAGGAATGGGAGCCGCCGGAGCCGGGCTTGCCACATTTCTTTCCAATTGTGTCGCCTGCATTTACTTTTTTGTGTTGTTATGGATACGTCGCGGGAAAACCATGGTGTGCGTCAATCCGCGGAATTTTTCGTTTGATCCGGAGATTTTCAAAGGAATCGGCGCGGTCGGTATCCCCGCCGCCATCCAGAATCTTCTGAATGTGACCAGCATGACGGTGCTGAACAATTTTACCGCATCCTACGGTTCCAACGCAGTCGCCGCCATGGGAATTTCCCAGAAGATCAACATGATTCCCATGTATATCTCCATGGGCATTTCTCAGGGCATTATGCCGCTGGTCGGCTACAATTTCGCCAGCGGAAACCGCAGCCGCATGAAGAAGGCCGTCACCTTTACCGCGAAAATCAGCGTCACCTTCATCCTCGCAATGACGGCTGTTTATTATTTCGGAGCGGAAGGTCTGATCCGTCTGTTCATGAAAAATGAAGACGTCATCGCCTACGGCAGCCGTTTTCTGCACGGAATGTGCCTCGGACTGGTCTTCCTGAATGTTGATTTTCTGGCCGTAGGCGTCTTCCAGGCCTGCGGCATGGGAACAAAATCTCTGATTTTTGCCATTCTCCGCAAGATTGTTCTGGAAATTCCGGCTCTGTTTCTTTTAAACCGGCTCTGGCCGCTGTATGGACTTGCCTATGCGCAGACCTGCGCAGAATTTGTGCTCGCCATAGCGGCGATCCTACTGTTGCGGGGGATTTTTCGCGGAGAGAATCATCCGAGAGCCAATGCCGGAAGCAACTGATCAATCTTACGGGATTCCATTATGTATCCAAAAAGATGGTGGAATACTCACGCTCTCTAATCAAAAAAAGTGCAGCTGTCAGGCTTAATAATCCCCTGACAACCGCACTTCATAATCAGCAGAACCGTATATTCTCTGTTTTTGTCTTTTGTATATGCATGTTTGTTTCACAGATCAATCATCCGATCCGCTTTGCCAGTTCTTCGCGATCCTCTTCGGATACATCCAGCAGATCCATTGCCTTTTCTGCAGATATTCCCATCTTCTGCATCAGTTTGTTCAGATTTTGCAACAGAGTTTCAAATCTGCCTTCTCGCAATCCTTCGGTCTTTCCTTCACGCTTTCCTTCACGCATTCCCTCGCGAAAGATTGTCTTTGTCTCATATTCCAGTACTTTTCCACACATAATCGACCTCCCTCCCTTTTTGACATATTCGTAATTCCTTG
>JAJBVF010000317.1 GCA_020859965.1 Clostridiales bacterium | reverse complement strand
GGTTTGCAGGGACTGCGCGACGGAGTAAACACAACCACCGCGCAAAAGGCAAGAACTATTTAACCAAGGCCGCAAAAAAGCGTACTTACGGGAGTTCCCTCCCTCATTCTTGAAAGTGTGAAAACAACCTGATTCACCAATACCAAGCCAATACAAAAAACTTGCATGCCAAATAATGCCAATATATAACGGCGGTATCTGCTACAAAAACTATGCGCTATCTGCTATCCATCCTTACTATCTAGCCATCATTGGAACAGTCTGGTACAATAACCATTTGACAGTACAACACGACCAGAACGTAAATGAACTGAACTCTCAACTGGAAAAGCTGCAACTCACTACAGAGCCCAAAATCAATAATCTGGAGAGAAAGATAAAGGAATCTTATGACACTCTTGACCTGGAAGAAGAAACATTCCGGAACAAGAGGGATGCGTTAGAAACTATCCTCAAACAAACACAAGCACAACAGGAACGAACAGCACAACAGAACGCGGAACGGGCTTTACGCCGTAAAAAGGCCGCTGTGGAAACAGCACTAGCTAACCGTGAATTAACTGCTAAGGAATGGGAAGTCACGCTGGCGACTTTTAAAACACGACGGGCAGAATAGCTAAATTACTTGATAAAAATAAACAACAGATAACTCTTAATAATAGGAAACTTGCTGACATCATTAAACGTGATACGGAAGACATAGCAAGACGGGCAGACGCTATGAGGTCCGCCGCCCGCGCATCAATGGCAAGCGGAAGGGCTGGAGGCCGAGGAACCTCTTATGCGATCATTGAAGCCAAGGAAGCCATGGAAAAAAAGCACAGGAACATGAACAAAGCGGTTGCCCTGCAAAACAGAAAACTCATGGAATCCATAGATACTATGGAAAAAGAATTGGTCCAAATGGATCGGGCGGAAGAAAAATTTATGCAATTGAACTCTCCGCATAATAAACCAGTTGCACACCTTGAACACTCTGAAGAATTCGTGGCAAAAGTGCCCGTAGGAGAAAAAGCACACCAGGACCTTCTAAAACTCCACGAAGAACACAAACTCTCCATTAAAAAGCTTCAGAACACAATTAACGACCTACTGGACGCAAAAAATTCTTTAGAAACCAGGCTTAGCGACGTTCGCCGTGACATCAACAAGCAAAAAATGGATATTCAAGATAAGCATCAGCAAAGACTGAGAAACGCTCAATTCACAGGATACGCAATCATTGGAATTTTAGCAATTCTTACGCTCATTTCTTTTTCTTTTACAAATAGATACGCCTGATAAGTCACATTGCCTTCCCCTCTCTAGTCGTGCCCTCACAGGGTACGGCTTTTTTGTTGTCTAAACTCTAACTGTCACTTTTGCCAAGGAGTGCAGCACTTCCTGTGTCCGGGCAGCAGCTTGAGAAGCCAAGGGGCGGCGGCCTGGCGCAATGGCGGAAGCTACCGAATGACCATTAGCCGGCCGTCAATGCATTCTTGGGGGATTGCGGTAGAATGGACCCTGACCATAACGGCCTAAAAGTTCATCGGCCGCAGGCACGCCTTTCCGGAACGGATTATGATGCCTTTTGGGAGTTCGTGGAAGATGAAGGCGGCGTGTCCCTGGGGCGGGAGCGGGATTATGACTGGATGCACTTTCAGTTTGCGCGGTTGTAAATAAATTGTAATAAAGGGGATATTCCTGTATATCCGCATTGCCGGGTTGGTCCCGGACTAAAGAAAGGAGGTGTAACATGTGATACTTAACCCCGAATTAGTAGTACGGCTGATGGAACTTATTATTGTTCTGACTAGCTAAAAGAAAGCCCCGGCCTGGTGACGCAGGCTGGGGCGATTTTTTAGAGGTGTATGCGATACACGAACTAGTAGTAATGCCAATATGTGCTAGAACCACTTTTTGTCAAGATAAATATTATCAGCTTTTATCAGCTTTTATCAAGTAATTTGGAAAGTGTATTTCTTACTTCGCTTTTTTCCGCGGGAGTCCCATTTGACGGTGCGGCCGTCATTTAACTGGAACGTCTTGCCGCCATAAGTGGAATTGATCAGGAAGGAAAAGCGTTTATTGGAAGCTTGGGTGAACTTATAGCGGGGTATCTTGCTTTCGTGTCCATCTTCGTCCTTTTCCGTTACAGATCAAGGTTGAGTTCCGGGTGTTTGCGGGTGCGCGGTTTGGGGGCGTCCTGCTTCTTTTTTTTGCGGGATTTCTTTTGAGCCTTCCGGCTGGTCCAAGATACTTGTGCAAGCTTGCGCAGGGCAGTCTTCCCGTATTTCCCGATAAGAGCTTGCGCTTGATCGGGTGTTAAGGAGTCAAGGAAATCGTTGCAGGCGTGCGCCCGCATGGATGATGCGGAAATGGTATCACTGGTCAGGAGAGCAAGGTCAGAATGCGACAAGTTTTCTACGGATTTTGGACAGTAGAGTTTGGCAAGCTTGTAAACGTTCCGGGTAACGCGTTGCGGGTGATGGCCGTTGCGAAAAAGGATAGTGAAAATACCGATAAGGATATGCAAACGGGCATCCGCTATTTCTTCTTTTACCACGTCAAGTTGATGGTGGTTTAGACCGCATTCATAGAGTGCTTTTGAGAGTTCCGGGAGGATGGGCGTGGCGTCAAAAGGCGCGCTCCATTGCTCCTGTGTTTCTCCGTGCGCATGCAACAGGTAGTCAAGCGCGCCTCCTTGAGCGTGGATAACAGAGGGGCTGGAACTCATACCGTACCCCCCCTTCCCGGGACAAGACTTGCTCTGAATGTGGAGCTAAAAACAAGAGGTTTACTACGTTTCTTGCTACGCTAAAGGCGTAAACGTTTGAAAGTAAACATGGAGGCGGGAGCGGGAATCGAACCCGCGAATAACGATTTTGCAGACCGTCGCCTTACCACTTGGCTACCCCGCCGCTGATGTTGTGCGCGGATACTAGGGGAAAGAACCGCGGGTGTCAATCTCGTTTTTGGAAAAGATGCGCTGTTTCTGCGGAAGGCTGTCCGGGAATCCGGCCACCTTCCGGATGGGGCGGCATTGCTTTCAAGGCGTCTTCCCGGGAGACGGCGGCGTTGATGGGCAAGTTCCTGGTTTCCTGCTTTTCCGCATAGTGAATGACAAGGCGGACGCGATCATATTTTTCCGGGAAAGTGCAGGTGAACGGGTGGAATTCGATCGGCCCCGAACGGCATCGCGCCATTTCTGTTTTCACGGGGATCCTGTGTCCCTCCCGGTCAAGGAATACCATGCCGGCATAGGGGAAGCTCACAGGATAAATGAGCCCGATGCTCCATGTGTTGGTTTCCGTATACGGATTCACCCTTATGTCCAGATGCGGGCATTTTTCCAGATTGGCTACGTCCGTCCCTTCCTCAAGAAAGGAGGAGATGCAGAGAGGGATGGAATACGCGGCGTTCGGACGGAGATCGATTTCCGTTTCTGGCAGAGTGGCCAGCCGCGCGCATTTCACCGGCACCTTTCCCTTGATCTGGATTCTTCCGTCTTGGGGGAAGGGGCGGTCCTTAACCAGAAGGCCCAGGGAGAATATGCCTTTGCCTGTTTCCTGTTCATAGGAATGATGGGAAATGCTGATGGACGTGTCTTTCAAAGAAATTCCATTTCCGCTTCTGATGCTCAGTCCTGTTGGACTGGCAGCTGCAGAGAGTACGGCGCGGGGGGAAGTGTAACTGCCGGTGAATAGGAAATAACGGTATTTCGGAAAGAAGCTGGTTAGTTGAAGCTTGATGGCCTTTCTGCAGAATGTTTCATGCCGCTCCCCCCTTGAAAGGGAGGGAATGAGCAGGAGGAAAAGGGCCGGAAGAAGCTTCATGGATGGCTGAT
>JAJBVF010000014.1 GCA_020859965.1 Clostridiales bacterium | reverse complement strand
CCTCAGTGTCTGCCTCAATTAAAAACTGATGCACCTTATGAAAGGCATCTTTTCCATAATAATCATCCGCATTGATGACAGCAAAGGGCTCATGTACCACCTCGCGGCAAGCCAGGATTGCCTGGCCGGTTCCCCATGGCTTAGTACGTCCCTTCGGCACTGCATATCCGACCGGAAGATCCTCCAACTCCTGAAATGCATATTCTACCTGAATTTTTTTCGCAATCCGGTCGCCTATGATCTCACGAAAATCTTTTTCCATAGATCTGCGAATCACAAAAACAACCTTATTAAAGCCCGCTTCAATCGCGTCATAAATGGAATAATCCATAATGATCTCTCCATTTGGTCCAAACGCAGTCAGCTGTTTGACTCCTCCACCGCCAAACCGGCTTCCGACTCCCGCGGCCATAATAACCAGTGTTGTGTCTTTCATCTCTTCTCCCTGTTCCTATACCATACGATTCATGCAGCAAAAAACATAATACCTTGTGTCCTCTATATCCTGTACAGGATCTGTCGAGCCAGGTTCTTTTCCCGTGTTCACAGCAGTTTTCTATTTCATTTAAGCATAAACTGCAAAGTTCGCGCATATCAATATCGCGAACTTTTTCACAAATGTTTACATGAAATCACACCAGCCGGAGCGTGTTCCCGGGATATTCAGTGTGAGACCGGACACCTCCGATACAGTCTGTGAAATGCCTGCGCATAAGCCTGCCATCAGACCATACTCTTCCCCAGAACTGGTGTAATATCTGAATTTTACATACTATCGAAATGAACCATTGCAGTACTCTGCTTTTCATATAGCAGTAATGCAGTAAAAACAGGCTTTCGATTTATGCCGGATAAGCTTTGTTTTCCTCATCCGCCAAAGTCGGATCTACTTTTTTCTCCTGTGCCTGTCTGTACTTGAAGAATTCGGTCGCTACCTGCGGGAACAGAGCGTAGGTCAATACATCCTCTTCCTGCTCGGACCACTCAGCCATTTCGCCGCGAAGCGTATCCAGCTCGTCCGGGATCAGATCTGCCGGACGACAGGTAATCACTTCCGCATCCCCGATGCATTTCTTCTGTACTTCTTCATTGAACGGCTTCACGGTAGCGCCGTATTTTCCGCTCAGGATGTCCTTTGTCTCCTTCGTCACCATCTTGTAGCGCTCACCGCCAACGATATTCATCACGGCCTGTGTGCCGACGATCTGGGACGACGGGGTTACGAGAGGCGGCTCGCCGAGATCCTTACGCACCTTCGGCACTTCCTCAAGCACTTCGTAATACTTGTCCTCTGCATGCATATCTTTCAGCTGAGAGGTCAGATTGGAAAGCATACCGCCCGGAACCTGATACAGCAGAGTCTTGATATTGACGCCCATGTTCTTCGGATTCAGCAAACCACTCTCAAGCGCCTCATCACGAAGCGGACGGAAGTAATCAGCAATCTCATCCAGAAGCTGGCTGTCAAATCCGGTGTCATACGGTGTACCCTTGAAGGTCTCTACCATAACCTCAGTCGCCGGCTGAGAAGTACCCAGAGCGAACGGAGACATTGCGGTATCGATCACATCAACGCCTGCCTCTACCGCTTTCAGGTATGTCATGGAAGCAACACCGGAGGTGTAATGCGTATGCAGCTGAATCGGAATATCAACCGCTTCTTTAAGAGCACCGATCAGTTCTGTTGCCTGATACGGAAGAAGCAGACCAGCCATATCCTTGATACAGATCGAATCAGCACCCATATCCTGAATTCTCTTTGCGAGGTCAACCCAGTATTCCATGGTGTAAGCGCTGCCAAGTGTATAGGACATCGCTACCTGTGCATGTACTTTCTCTTTATTTGCCGCCGTTACTGCAGTCTGCAGGTTGCGCAGATCGTTCAGGCAGTCAAAAATACGGATGATATCAATGCCGTTTGCCGCGGATTTCTGTACAAAATATTCTACCACATCATCTGCGTACGGGCGATAACCCAGAATATTCTGTCCACGGAACAGCATCTGCAGCTTTGTATTCTTGAAGCCGTCGCGAAGCTTGCGCAGTCTCTCCCACGGATCTTCCTTCAGGAAACGCAGGGAAGCGTCAAACGTAGCACCGCCCCAGCACTCTACGGAATGATAGCCAACCTTATCAAGCTTATCAATAATTGGAAGCATCTGTTCGGTCGACATTCTGGTAGCGATCAGAGACTGATGCGCGTCACGCAGAATAGTCTCAGTAATCTTGATTGGTTTTGCATTTTTATTTGCATTTTTTGCCTTGTCAGCCATTTTGTTCCTCCTTTATTTCACTCCATAAATCGCCATGAATGTACCGGCCGCCACGGCTGTACCGATAACACCGGCCACATTCGGTCCCATTGCATGCATAAGCAGGAAATTCGTCGGATCCTCCTCCGCACCAACCTTCTGGGATACACGGGCTGCCATAGGCACGGCAGATACGCCGGCGGATCCAATCAGCGGATTGATCCTGCCATGTGTCAGCTTACACATAAGCTTGCCAAGCAGTACGCCTGCGGCAGTACCGATCGCAAACGCAAGCAGACCAAGGATAACGATCTTGATCGTATCCATATTCAAAAACGCTTCCGCACTGGTCGTAGCACCTACAGAAGTACCCAGCAGGATAACTACGATGTACATCATTGCATTCGCTGCGGTTTCCTGAAGCTGTTTTGTTACGCCGCACTCACGGAAAAGGTTACCAAGCATCAGCATACCTACCAGCGGAGCTGTCGTCGGAAGAAGCAGGCAGACAACGATCGTGATAATGATCGGGAAGAGAATCTTCTCCAGCTTGGATACCGGACGGAGCTGCTGCATCTTGATCGACCGCTCTTCTTTTGTAGTCAATGCCTTCATGATCGGCGGCTGAATGATCGGAACAAGAGACATATACGTATAGGCCGCTACCGCGATTGATCCCATCAGCTCTGTCTGACCAAGCTTGCCGGCCAGGAAGATCGAAGTCGGTCCATCAGCGCCGCCGATGATCGAGATTGCAGCTGCTGCTTTTCCGTTAAATCCAAGGAGGATCGCGAAGAAATAAGCTGCATAAATACCAATCTGAGCTGCCGCTCCGAGGAGGAAGCTGATCGGGTTCGCAATCAATGGTCCAAAGTCCGTCATCGCGCCGACACCCATAAAGATCAGCGACGGCAGGATACTCCACTCATCGAGAGTGTAGAAATAATACAGAAGCCCGCCCGCATGTGATACTCCGGCCGCATCTACGTATGGTTCTGCCATAATATCCGGGTAGATATTTACCAGCAGCATACCGAATGCGATCGGTACCAGGAGCAGAGGCTCAAAGTCATGTCCGATTGCCAGATACAGGAAGAAAAGCGCCACAATGATCATCGCGTAATTGCCGATGGTCAGATTCATAAAGGCGGTCTGTCCCCATAAATTTGACAATGTATTTACAACATAGGTCATTTTATTACCTCCCAGTTATTTGTCAAAACGTACTTAGTTCAGGGAAGCCAGAACATCTCCGTTCTCTACAGACTGGCCAACCGCAACATCCATGCTCGCTACTGTGCCGTCCTGCGGAGCCACAACCGGGATCTCCATCTTCATAGCTTCCAGGATAATAAGGTTCTGACCCTTCGTCACACTGTCGCCCACCTTCGCTTCCAGGCTCAGTACCTTGCCCGGTACAGAAGCAGTCACTTTCACAGAGCCAGCGCCGCCTGCTGCCGGTGCTACTGCTTTCGGTGCCGGTGCTGCCTTCGGTGCCGGTGCTGCTGCCTTCGGTGCTGCTGCCGCTGCCGGAGCCGCTGCGCCTGCACCTTCTTCTACTGTTACATCATAGACATTTCCGTTTACTGTAATGGTATAAGT
>JAJBVF010000388.1 GCA_020859965.1 Clostridiales bacterium | reverse complement strand
CTTTGTATCTGAATAAAAAGATGAAGGTGGCGTTCAAGGAAAACCGCAGGCGCATGGCTGACATCAACGGGCAGATCGAAGACAGCCTTTCCGGCATCCGCGTGGTAAAATCCTTCGGCAACGAGCATCTGGAGGAAGAAAAGTTTCATGTCGGCAATGAACGCTTTGTAAAATCGAAGCAGATGAGCTACTGGTTTATGGCACTGTATAACTCCGGGCTGGGCGTGATGACGACGCTTGTGACGATTGTCGTTTTGCTGACGGGTACCGGTCTGATCACGGCAGGCCTTATGGCGATTGCGGATCTGGTGACGTTTCTTCTGTATATTAACAATTTTACCGAGCCGATCAAAAAGCTGATTACTCTGACGGAGCAGTTCCAGAACGGGTTTTCCGGGTATGAGCGCTTCCTGGAAGTGATGGATATTGAACCTGACATCAAAGACGCGCCGGACGCGGTACACATTGACCAGGCGAAGGGTGACATCTGCTTCAATAATGTCTCTTTTAAATATGAAGAAGGTCAGGATACTGTACTCAGCCATATTGACCTGCAGGTAAATGCGGGAGACTATCTGGCAATCGTTGGTGCTTCGGGCGGCGGTAAGACAACGCTTTGCAGTCTGATCCCGCGCTTCTATGATGTGGACAGCGGTGAGATTCAGCTTGACGGTAAGGATATCCGGAAAATAAAGCTGGCGGATCTGCGCCGGCAGATCGGTATCGTGCAGCAGGATGTCTATCTGTTTACAGAGAATATTATGGAAAACATTCGCTATGGCAGACCGGACGCGACCGATGAGGAAGTTATAGAAGCGGCAAAGCTCGCAAACGCGCATGAATTTATCTCGCAGCTGCCGGACGGCTATGCTACCGATATCGGGCAGCGGGGTGTGAAGCTTTCCGGCGGGCAAAAGCAGCGTCTGTCGATCGCGCGGGTCTTTCTGAAGAATCCGCCGATTCTGATCTTTGATGAGGCAACCTCTGCATTGGACAACGAGAGCGAGCGAATCGTGCAGCAGTCCTTGGAGAAGCTGGCGAAAGGCAGGACGACCTTTGTGATCGCGCACCGCCTTTCCACGATACGCAATGCGCAGAAGATCCTCGTGCTCACACCGAAGGGAATCGAAGAGCAGGGGACTCACGAAGAACTGCTGGCGAAAAATGGCGTCTATACGAAGCTGTACGAGAGTCGATAGCTGTTTTGACCAATATCGGTCATGAAATTTCCCAAACTTTAGCAGTTTGGGATGTCTGGGGACTTTTGATTCGGACATTATCTGATTTGTGAGACAGAATGGAGAAAATTATGAAAAAATGGGAAGAAAACATTCGCAGAGTGACACCTTATGTGCCGGGGGAGCAGCCGAAGCGGGCGGATGTCGTCAAGCTGAATACAAATGAAAACCCGTATCCGCCCTCGCCGAAAGTGGCGGAGGCACTGCGGCAGATGCAGACAGAGCCGATGCGCAAATATCCGGATCCGGAAGCAAAGCTTCTGGTGGAGGCGATCGCCCGGATGGAAACTCATGCTATGCAAAATTGCGCATTCTCTGATGATAGCGTCTGCGCCGGTGATGTAATAGACCATTCTCTGGCAGATTCAGAGTGCATCACGCCCGGGCAGATTTTTGTCGGCGTGGGTTCGGACGATGTGCTGGCGATGATTTTTCTGACCTTTTTTAATTCAGAAAAGCCGATCCTGTTTCCGGATATCACATATTCCTTTTACGATGTATGGGCGGATATGCTCCGTATCCCCTACGTCCGGCAGCCGCTGAATGATGCCTTTGAGATCGAGAGCAAAGATTATGAGAAAGAAAACGGAGGTGTGATCTTTCCAAACCCAAACGCTCCGACCGGCGCGCTGCTGCCGCTGGATACAGTCGAAGACATCTTAAGACACAATTCGGATGTTATTGTAGTGGTAGATGAGGCTTATATTGACTTTGGCGGTATTACAAGCGTCGGGCTGTTGAAAAAGTATGACAATCTGATCGTAGTAAAGACTTTTTCCAAATCGCGTTCCATGGCGGGTATGCGCATTGGCTATGCGGTGGCGAGTGAGGAACTGATCCGATACCTGAATGACGTAAAATATTCCTTCAATTCCTATACAATGAATCAGACCGCGATCGCGCTGGGAACAGCGGCAGCGGAGGATCCTGTGTATTTTGAGGAGACCAGAAGAAAGATTATGGCGACGCGTGAACGGGCGAAAGACGAGCTGGCGAAGCTGGGCTTTTCCTTCCAGAATTCTCAGGCAAATTTCCTGTTTGTCACACACAGGAGCGTGCCGGCCGCAGAATTGTTTGCCGCGCTCAAAGAGGAAGGTATCTATGTGCGCTATTTCAATAAACCAAGGATTGATAATTACCTGCGCATCACGATCGGGACAGATGAAGAGATGGAGCGGCTGTATGCGTTTTTGCGCGTTTATCCCGGGATAGAATGCTGAATCCTTTTGAACCGGCGTCATCTCTTTTGAACCTGTGTCATCCAGTCAGAGAGGAGAGTGGAGAAACTCATGGCATCTTATGAAAGCTTTGCGAGAGTATACGATATCTTTATGTCAGATACACCTTACGACGACTGGTGCAGTTACCTGCACAGCCTTTTGTCTGCGGATGGCATAGCGGATGGGCTGGTACTGGATCTGGGCTGCGGCACAGGAGCGGTGACGGAACGGCTTGCGGATCTGGGGTATGACATGATCGGCGTGGACAATTCAATCGATATGCTGGAGATTGCCCGCGGGAAGCAGGCAGAATCGGGCTCGGACATTCTGTATTTGTTGCAGGATATGCGGGAATTCGAACTGTATGGCACAGTGCGTGCGGTAGTGAGCGTCTGCGATTCGCTGAATTATATTACTGAAGAGGAAGATCTTCTGCAGGTTTTCCAGCTGGTAAATAATTATCTGGATCCCGGCGGACTGTTTCTCTTTGATCTGAATACAGTATACAAATACGAAACGGTTCTTGCGGATCATATCTTTGCGGAAAATCGGGAAGAAGGAAGCTTCATCTGGGAAAACTGGTATGATCTGGAAACACGGATCAATGAATATGATCTGACTCTGTATATCAGTGACCGGGACGGAAAATATGAGAGATATGAGGAGACCCACTATCAGAAGGCATATAGAACTGAAGTGGTCATGGAATTGCTGGAAAAGGCCGGGCTTAAGCTGGAAGCGGTCTATGACGCGTTCACACAGAATGAGCCAGGACCGATGAGCGAGCGCGTCTGCTTTGTCGCGCGGGAAGTGGAGAAAAATTTCACGGCACAGGAACCGGTAACAGATCTTCAGATGAAATGATAAAGGCGCAGGCAGAGAGTTTTCCTTCTACACGTCCATGCGCGGCACCTCATAGGTCTCATTGTAATTCAGCTCTCCGGAGTCAATATCTGTGATCACACTGTCCTCCCAGGTAAAGCGGAGATAGCGGTAAATGACATCATGCGCGCGTAAGTAGGACGAAGAACTCAGCAGTTCATAGAGATCAGAGCTTTCGATATCATTCTCTTCACAGATCTCATCCTCTGTGACGGAATTTCCATCGATAAAGAAATTCGCGATCAGCGTCGAAATATTTTCATCGTAAGGAATTTCTTTAATAGACATGACCACATAGCTGGACGCGACGTCCGTATAGGCAGTCAGAATGGTATAGCCGCTGTACGCTTTGATGAATTCGGATTTTCCGTCTCCGACCCGCACACCGTCAGATGTAGTATTATCAGTAATCTCATAAAAATCCGCAGAAGGAAGCTGTGCGGTGGTTTTTTCGCATCCGGTCAAAAGAAGAGCGGAAAAAAGCATAAACAGCAGTAATTTTTTCATCGAAAACGGTCCTTTGAAATAGTCTTAAAAAT
>JAJBVF010000116.1 GCA_020859965.1 Clostridiales bacterium | reverse complement strand
CCTGCGGACATCCAGATTGAACAAACCAAACGCAGCAGTGCACATAAAACCTCTATATAGAAAGAACTATACATACGAGAATTCGAAAAGTCAATCACTTTTCTTGACATATTTATGCAAAATCACTAAATTTTTTCTTAATTTTATTGTTTTATTCGTCATTATTGTGATTAAACGACTAAGTTGCCGATGTGTTTTCGTTATTATAATGATTAATTGTTTTAGTTTTTGTGCAGAATTTTGAGTTGAAAGTGATTATTTTAGCCCCCCAAACTTAACACTTTGAAAAATGTAATGTTTAGGTTATAATGGTTATGCGGCAAAAGATCAAATCCGCACTATAAACCATTTCAACAGTTTACCAAAGGGAGGAAAGTTATGAGATTTAAAAAATTTTTTATCTGTTTACTGATGTTTCTTTTTGCATCCCTGTCTTATCCGGCACTTGCGTATGCCAGTTCGAATCTGACATTAACCCTAGTGGCGAATGATAATGATGGTGCAGGAGTTTCAGATTTCGGGCATTCTTTTCTGATCATCAGCAATAACTCGTCAAGCTCAATCAACCTGAGCGGATATACCCTGAAATCCGGAAAACAGCTGACTCTGGGTGTCCGGGGCGGCGCTCCATGGATCAGCAATTATTCAGGATCTTATTTTAATATTGAGGCTTATCAGGCTGACGTCTACAAACAGTTTTCCTATTTTACCATTGACGTTACAAAAAAAGATTTAGACACGGTAGTGAACTACTTTATAAAGAACAGCGGAGAATATGATGTTCTGACACACAATTGTACTACTGTAGCCACGAAAGCGTGGAATAAAGTCTGCCCATTACTATATATTGTTGCAGACACAAGCGTCCCTAATGATCTGCGTACCATGCTTAACTTATTCCCGGGACATGGCAGCGGCACATCTCTGACAGGATGCGGATTACTCGACAGCAGTGCAGACGAAACAGAAGTATTTTATCTGGATACATCCGGCGGAATCATCCCGGGACAGTTAGGAGGGACAGTAAGTAAATCTACTACCAAATGGACCACTACGGGAACAACGATCACTGTCACATGGAGTAAATACACGAAATCCAAATATGCTACCGGATATTACATAGGCTATAAGGAATCCACTTCTACAGGAGATTATACGTATAAAAAAGTTAATTCTATTGATACGACTTCCTGTAAGCTGACAGGACTTAAAAATGGTACGAAGTATAAAGTTGTCGTATATGCAGCATTTGATTATTCGATGGACGTCGGTTCCGGGACCATAACAACCGAAAATTGTCTTCAGAAGTCTGTTTATACAAATTCCATTACATTAGATAAAACTTCGGTATCACTCGCCAAAGGAACCACAACCAGCCTCTCTGCGACAACAAAGGGATATACGAAATATGCGGTAAAGTGGAGCAGCAGCAATAAAAAAGTGGCCAAAGTCTCCAAAACTGGGAAAATCACGGCAGTTGGAAAAGGAACCGCAACGATCACCGCACAATATTCCAATTGTAAGGCGACATGCAAAGTTACTGTTACCAATCCAACCATTTCCCTTAACAAACTTACTATAACGTTATATCCCGGACAGACTTTTAAATTAAAGGCTACGGTAAATGGTGCGAAAAAGACAGTAACATGGAAGAGCAGCAATTCTTCCGTCGTCTCAGTAAACAGCAATGGAAAAATAACCGCGAAAAAGGCCGGGAAGAACATAAAAATCAAGGCGAAAGCCAACGGTGTGACGGCGACATGTAAGGTAACCGTTAAAAATCCATCCATCAAGCTGGATCAATCCACTGCTGAGATAGCCGTCGGAGATACGTTATCATTGAAAGCAACCGTAGAAGGTACAGATAATACTGTGACATGGAAAAGCAGTAATAAATCAGTGGCAACCGTCAGCAGCAGCGGAAAAGTATCCGGAATAAAAAAAGGGACTGCCACGATCACTGCTACAGCAAACGGTGTCAGTGCTTCCTGTGTGATCACCATTGTGAAAAAGCCTGCTGCATTATCGCAAATTGACCTTACCGCCTATCTGGGTATGGATGTGGATGAAGGGCTGAAGCAGCTGGCAACGGATTGCGGCGGAACAAATACAGAGCTTTACCAGAAAGCGATCGCCTGTTTTGCAGGTGGGCTTTCAGGGAATGCGTTTGTAAATGGTACGATCGCAGAAGCAAACTTAAATCAGTCCGTAAGTAATGACGGAATCTATTCCGGAGATCAGACGGTAACAATAGCCGGGCTTTATAAAGGGATATCCGTCAGTGACGCAAACGCAATCATCCAGGAAAACGGCTGGACGCTTTCAAACACAATCTCACAATACGGCATGTACTATTACCGTTACTATACAAAAGGGAACATAACCATACTTCTGGAAACAATGGTTGCTTCGGGAGAAACATTTGGTCCTTATATCTATTGCGCATATTCCGGATATGAGAAACTGATCACACCGTAATTTCCTGCAGGATCATGGGAACGCGAAGCAATTATCTGCTTTCGCGGCCCACGAGCCGGAAAAGTCGAAAACGCGATTGCGGATCTCCGTGGCAGGAAATCTGCAATCGCGTTCAGCAAAACAATTCTCTCTGTACTTTAAACAGACGCCGCCTCTTTCGCAGTCCGGATCAGAGCCGGGATCGACGGCATGATCCACTCTTTTTTCATATACAGTACCTGCGCACAGGCTTCCCAGGGGTTCCCGATCCAGTTGAGGATCTTCAGCCTGCCAGCTTCAGCGTCTTCCCGGACGACACTGTAGGGAAGGAGGCTGATTCCATATCCCGAAGAAACATATTTTTTGATCAGGCTCCCGCTGTCCAGACGAATCTGATTCTGAAGCGTGATATGGTTTGCCTCCAGCATCTCCTCCAGCTGCCGATAATAATAGCAGTCCTTCTGCGCAAGGACGAACACCTGGCGCTGAAAATCCTTCGGACTGATCTTTTCCCGCTTTGCCAGCGGATGCTTTGGTGAAACCGTAAAGCACAGCGGTTCGCGGAAAAGGACTGTCGTCTCGAGATCCGGCTCTTTTACGGGCTCCATATCATAGAGAAATGCCACATCGATCTCATCCGCGCGCAGCCGATCGAAAATCACGTTGCAGTTCCCTACGCTGACCGAAAGCGTAATATCCGGATATCCGGTCATAAATTTTGTAAAGACCATCGCCATACTGTACAATCCCAGCGATTCTACCGTCATCACGCGCAGATTTCCTTTAATGGCATTCATGGAGGACATGTCCCGGCAGGCGATATTATACGTCTCCATCATTTTTCGGGCATAGGGCAGAAAACGCTCTCCCCCCTTTGTCAGCACGGTCCGCTTTCCACGGCTCTCCACAAGCTTGACGCCCAGCTCATTTTCCAGAGAGAAAATATGCTCGGCCAGCGTCGACGGCGCGTAATTCAGCTTCATGGAAGCCTTCAGATAAGATTTTTCCTCAGAAAACGTGATAAAAGTGATCAGATGCTTCGTGTCCATACCTCTTGCTCCCCCGTTTCCCTGCAATGAAGCAGAAGACCTGTTTCCCCTTCTGCCTGTCTGCATCAGACAACTATTATCTTCCACAGCCCTTCGTCCAGATACAAAAGGGACAGGCGCGAACCCATCCCATCCCTTCTGTTTTTCTGTTTATATAATTCTTTCAGCACATCAGGCTTTAGCTGTTATATTTCTCTACATCCAGCTCGCCCTGCTTTGCGTTGACGATGACATTGACAGCAGCATCACCGATTACGTTCAGCGGGAGGAGTGACATCTCTACCGGACGGTTGATCGCCATTACCAGCGCGTAACCGATCAGGCACAGCTCAGAAGTCCAGCCCATACCGGAAAGTACTGTGTAGATCATGGT
>JAJBVF010000471.1 GCA_020859965.1 Clostridiales bacterium | reverse complement strand
GTGGATATAAGAAAAACAATGGAAGGGGACACCAAAATGGATCTCTATGAAAAGGCACTTTTTCTCTGGCAAAGGAAAAGAATATCAACGGATGCGGAGCTGGCGGAAGCCTTGAACGGACACAGTATTGCCTTTGCATATAATTCAGGGAAAATTGAAAATGACAGGATTACCTGGAATGATACAAGAGAAATTTTTGAGCATGATGGTGTGACTTCCTACACAGGTGATCTGCGTACACTGTTTGAAATACGAAATGCGAAAGAGGCGAATGAGTTTTTTCTTGTGTCATTTAATGAGAAAAAACCGCTGAATGAAGCGTTTCTTATGGAATTACAAAGACTTTTGACTCAAAATACATATGACTCGAGACGTTATCAGCTTGGAGAACGTCCCGGAGAATATAAAAAGCATGATTATGTGACAGGAAGATTAGAAATTGGAGCATCGCCGGAAGAAGCGCCGATAGAGCTTGCAGAACTATTAGAAGAATTGCAGGAAGTTAGCAATGAAAATGCATTGACAGCAGCAGCGTATTTTCATGCTAAGTTCGAAAATATTCATCCTTTTGCGGATGGAAACGGAAGAACCGGCAGACTTGCCATGAATTATTTTCTGGTGCTGCACGATCATCCTCCCGTAATTATTCATGAAGAGGATAGAAAGTCCTACTATATGGCTCTGGAAGCCTGGGATTCACGGCAGGAGCTTGCTTTGCTTCTTGATTTTTTGCGTGAGCAGACCGAAAAAACATGGGAAAGACAAATCGCCAGGGCAAAAATATAAAAGTAAACAGGAAAGCAAAAACGAATAAAACTATTTGTTAATTGAGGAGGAAGCGATACAGAGTAAGGCGCAGTAGTCTGCGCATTATAGAAACGCCCGGGAGACAAACAGTCTTCCGGGCGTTTTCAAAGGTGTGCCTGGCGGCGCACGTTTATTCAGTCACAAGCGAGAAGAAATCAGTCAGATCATCAGTCTCACACTCGCCTTTTTCCATCCAGAAATCTGCCATATCCTGGCTGATCGCGTAGATGGATTCTTCACTGTCTGCGTCATTGAGCGTTTCATTTTCCTCGCGGCCGTAGAAAAGAAGTCCTTCTACGTCACTTGCGACGTCCTCTGCGGATACTTCATCGAAGCCGCTTGCCATCATCTCATAGGCTTCTTCCGGATTTTCATTCAGGAAGTCGATTGCCTGATACCATGCCTCCTTCACGGCTTCTACTACATCAGGATTTTCCTCGGCAAACGTGGTATTTACGACAAGGGAATCCAGGATAGTATCCGGATAATCGGCGCTTGTCACCAGTGCATGCGCACCATCTACGGAATCAAGCGCTTCGGAAAGCTCCGGCTCCCACATGATTGCGGCATCTACGGAACCGCCCATGAAAGCAAGACCGGCTTCTGTCGTGTCTCCCATATCGATCACATCGATGTCATCCTCTGTCAGACTGCTTCCATTTTCCAGCGCGGTCAGGAAGAAATAGTAGGAAGATGCGGATTTATCAAGAGCCACGGTCCTTCCGGCAAGATCATCCAGCGTCTCGATATCTTCCACAGCCACCAGGCCGTCCGCACCGACGGATGCGTCCATGGTCAGCACAAAGCGGCTGGTTGCGCCGTTGGCATACATTTTGATGTTCGGATCCTGCGCGGTCGCCAGGAACTGGATGCTGCCCTGTGTGATCAGTGCGGCGTAGGTCGATTCATCCTCAATGATCTGAATGTCGACATTCAGTCCGGCTTCTTCAAAGTAGCCGTTTTCCTGAGCGATAAACATTGGTGAATAACCGGTCCAGGTACAGAAGGCCATGGTGATATCCGTTGTCTCTGCCGCGGAAGCGGTCAGTGCGGCGCTAAGCAGCGCCATTGCCGGTAATACTGCAAGTCGTTTTTTCATAATCAGTTTCCTCCTCTTACTCAAAAATGTTACTTTGTAGTGGTGCAGCGAAAACTGCTGCATGGTGATTTATATAAGAAAGACAGGCATTCCGTCTTTTCTAACTTATAGTAAGCAACGTGGGGCGTTTTATTTCCGCGAAGCAACGAGCCAAGCAGCTGTGCTTCACGTATGATCCGGCACAATCCGTGTGTGCTGTCAGCGATCCATCGCCGCGTCGTTGCTCTCTTCCCAGAGCATGTCCATGATTGTCTTTTTGATTTCCAGAAATTCGGGGAGAACCAGAGAATTATGGCTTCGCTCTCCTGGAAGCGTGACGTCGATGGCATCGCGTACCGTACCCGGTCTGCGGCTCATGACATAAATCCGGTTCCCCAGCAGCACGGCTTCGTCGATATCGTGCGTGATAAACAGGATTGTTGTACCGGTGGTCTGGCTGATTTTTGCCAGAAGCTCCTGCATCACGACTCTCGTCTGCGCGTCCAGAGCGCCGAAGGGCTCATCCATCAGCAGTACCTCCGGCTCATTTGCCAGGGTACGCGCAATGGCTACACGCTGTTTCATGCCGCCGGACAGCTGCTTTGGGAGGGCGTTTTCAAAACCTTCCAGCCCGACAAGCTGAATGTATTTTGCGGCCGCGGCTGCGCGTTCTTCTGCCGGAACCTTTTTCATTTTCAGACCAAATTCAATGTTTTTCTGGACAGTCAGCCAGGGAAACAGGCTGTACCCCTGAAAAACCATGCCGCGGTCTGCACTCGCTTCCCGGACCGGATGTCCGTCGAGCAGCACCTCGCCGGAGGTCGCCGTGTCCAGTCCGCCGATGATGTTGATCAGGGTGGTTTTGCCGCAGCCGGAGGGACCAACGATCATCACAAATTCAGATTCCTTCACAAACAGATTGACATCCTGCAGCGCAGTCACCGTCCCTGCGCCACCGTCGCCAAATGTTTTTGTCAGGCCATTTACCTGCAGTTTTATTTTTTGTTCCATAAATACTCCATTGTGTTTCTGATCAGAATCAGAACAGATACTGAATTTTAAAGAAAAGCTGTTATAAATTCGGGAACATATATACAGCAGTTTTACGATAAATAGTTACTGATTATCAGTTACGGTCGCTCAGCCGATCGTGCCACGGCGCGACCAGTCTTGTCAGAATCCGGAAGATCCAGTCTGTTATCAACCCGATCAGGCCGATCAGGATCAGCCCCGCGAAAATCGTATCGGTTGCGAGATAGCGCTGCGATTTCAGGATCATGTATCCCAGGCCGTCGCTGGCTGCTACCATCTCAGCCACAACCAGATAAGTCCAGGCCCATCCGATGGTCAGACGAAAATCATCCATCAGGCCCGGAAGCGCAGCCGGGAAAATGACTTCCTTATAAATCTGCCATCTGCCCGCACCTAATGTCTTTGCGGCATTGATCATATTCTGATCCACACCGGAAACGGTATCGCATACCATCAGTACCAGCTGGAAAAAGGTACCAAGAAAAATAATCGTATATTTCTGGCTCTCCCCGATGCCCAGATACAGGAGAGTCAGAGGCACCAGCGCTACCACCGGAAGATATCTGGCGAATTCAATAATGGGCTGAATGAATGCGCTGAATTTTCTTGAATTTGCCATGAGCATGCCGACCGGAAGAGCGACGATGACGGACCAGATCCAGCCAATCATGACACGGCAGATGGAAGCCCGGCAGCTCGCCCACAGGGAACCGTCCGCGGCCATGGAGATGATTTTTTCAATGACCGCCGTTGGAGACGGCAAAAAGATTTCCGTAACAAGACCGCCGTAGGAACCGACGCACCAGACTGCGATCAATAATATGAAACAGATGAGGGAGAGCGCTTTTTCACTGACGGCAGATTTGGTTTTCTTTTGTTTGTTCATTCTCTGATCACTTTCCTGCTTTATCACGTTTTTGCTTTACCATGCTAAAATCACACTTCTCCTATCTTACTTTATAAT
>JAJBVF010000194.1 GCA_020859965.1 Clostridiales bacterium | reverse complement strand
TACAAGGAATGTAGGATGTTCGGTCAAACAGATCACTATTCAGGATTCTTATGAGATCTATTTTATGAGAACAGGGTATGAGGCAATGTCGGTCAGGCTGGTTGGCGGGAAGATTCCCGGTGATACGCTGGAACGAATGGAAGATATTCTGGATAAGATGAAAAATCTGGACGTGGAACATTACGATGAAGTATTTTTGAATGATAACGAATTCCATGGGGAACTCGTAAAGATGGTGAACATGCCGCGGCTGTACCAGGCATGGTGTCAGCTGAATTATGGAAGTGTGATATCCGGATATTCGGAGAATCTCGACAAAAAATATGTTATCTCCCGCCAATACATACTCCATAAGGAACTGGTGGATATCTGCCGTACCGGCAACACGGACAGTATCTGCAGAGCCATATCAGAGCATTACATGAAGACGATCCGACATCTTCTAAAGGAACAGGGAATATCAGAAGAAGAGGCTGGCTTTTGTCTGGATTTTCTGTTGTAGCATAAGAATCGGCATTTCCGAAAACTGTTTCGTTTGTTTTGGGCAGGAGTATGACAGCATATTTTCTGCCTTTTTGCTTTAACGGGGAGCTGATGTGGGCTTGCCCACTCTGTTTCCCTGAATATCGGTGCCGGGGAAAAATGGAATTTATCTGAAACAGAGGAGATCAATAATGGAGAATAAAACGAAGAAAAATACGTTCAGCAGCCAGTTTGGATTTGTTATGGCTGCGGCCGGAAGCGCGGTAGGGGTAGGAAATCTCTGGCGGTTTCCATATCTTGCGGCGAAGGATGGAGGCGGTCTGTTTCTGGTAGTGTATCTGGCCCTGGTAGTTACGTTTGGATTTACTTTGCTTGTTTCGGATATTGCGATTGGCAGGAAAACAAAGAAGAGCGCGATCTATGCATATGCGGAAATGAACAGGAAATGGCGCTTTCTTGGCGTGGCGACATTTTTTGTTCCTGTAATTATCATGACCTATTATGCGGTAATCGGCGGCTGGATCACAAAATATTTTACGGTATATCTGACAGGAGAGGCCAATGCTGCAGCCGAAGATGGATATTTCACGTCATTTATTTCGTCGCCGGTCTCACCGGTAGTTTTTGCCATGTTCTTTATGGGGCTGACCGCCCTGATTGTTTACAATGGGGTAGAAAAAGGGATTGAGAAGGTCTCCAAATTTATTATGCCGGTGCTTTTAATTATGGTGGTGGGGATTGCAGTCTTTTCTCTGACACTGACGCATACGGATGACAGTGGAATTACAAGAAACGGGCTTCAGGGACTGCAATTTTATCTGACGCCAAACCTGGAGAAAATGACAGTGCGGCGATTTCTGCAAATACTGCTGGACGCAATGAGCCAGCTGTTCTTTTCCCTCAGTGTGTCGATGGGGATAATGATAACGTATGGCACGTATGTCAAACCGCAGGTCAACCTGAGCAAATCGGTGAATCAGATTGAGTTTTTTGATACGGGGGTTGCGCTGCTTTCAGGTATGATGATCATACCTGCTGTCTATGTGTTTTCTGGAACGGAAGGCATGAGTGCCGGACCGAGTCTGATGTTTGTCTCTCTGCCAAAGATATTTCATGCTATGGGAAAAGTGGGAATTTTGGTTGGAGTGCTCTTTTTTCTGACTGCTGCATTTGCAACCCTCACATCCTGTATATCAGTACTGGAATCAATTGTTGCCAACTGCATGGAGCTTTTTCACGCATCCCGCAGGAAGGTGACCCTTGTACTGACTGTCATTTATATGGCCGCGTCAGCTGTAATAACGCTTGGCTATAGTGTGTTTTATCTGGAAGTGAAGCTGCCGAACGGAACGGTCGGACAGCTTCTTGATATCATGGATTACATCAGCAACAGTGTAATGATGCCGTTCATTTCCCTTTTCTCGTGTATCCTGATTGGCTGGATCGTAGGACCGAAATGGATTTCGGACGAGATGGAATCCAGCGGACATACGTTCAAACGAAAAAAGCTGTACAATGTAATGATCAAATACATAGCTCCGGTTTTAATGCTGATATTAGCACTGCAGTCGATTGGAATTCTGGATGCATTACTGGGGTAAACTGTCAGGCAAGAGGGAAAAGATTATGGATTATGAAGCATTGCTGGATCTGGTAACGGAACTTGGATACCAGCTGGCTGTCAGTGGCGCAGAGACCTTTCGCGTGGAAGAAAGCATTGTGCGGATTCTGGACGCCTATCGTGCGGAAGCTCCCTGTTTGTCGGATGAGCAGGAAGCTTCTGAACAGAATATTCTTGAGCAGGAAGATCATGGACAGAAAGCTTTTGAACAGGATACCCTTGAAAAGAATATCCCGCGCAGAAAATTCGGGAGCCTGAAGGCACAGGCGTTTTCCATTCCCAATTGTCTGATCGTAAGCATCCGCACACCGGAAGGAGAGTCTCTGACAAGGATGCGCCGGGTCGGTTTCCATGGGAACGACCTGGATGCGGTAGAACAGTTCAGCAATTTAAGCCGCAGGATCTGCCGGGAAAAACCGGATATGGATACACTGAATTGCTGGATCGAAGAGACAAAAAAGGATCAGCGAACGTTTTGCTTTCCATTTTTGCTTCTGGGAAGCTATCTGGCGGCGGGAGGATTTTCCATTCTGTTCGGCGGAAGTTTTCAGGATGCGTTTTGCTCCGGGATCTGTGGAGTGATCATTACTCTGGTGGGTCATTTTCTGGACCGTTTCCGGACCAATCCCTTTTTTCGGACGATTCTTGCATCATTTGTTATGGCGATTCCTGCTTACGCGATGGGAGTCTGGGGCATCGCAGACAATTCGGATGCCGTCGTGATCGGGGCTCTGATGCTGCTTGTGCCCGGATTGCTTTTTACGAACGCAATGCGCGATATTATTTACGGAGATACAAATTCAGGGCTCACCCGGATTGTTCAGGTGTTTCTGACTGCCGCAGCAATTGCTTTGGGAGCCGGCGCCGCATGGAATTTCACCGCAGGCCTTTTGGGGACTTCATTGCCGAACGCCGATCCGGAGTATCCGTACCTGATTCAGGCGGCAGCCTGCTTTATTGGATGCGCCGGTTTTTCCATCCTGTTCAACATTCATGGCCTCGGTTCGCTCATTTGCTGTCTGGGCGGTATGCTATCCTGGTCTGTGTATTATTTCACCATGCGGTCTGGAATCTCCGAACTCACGGCATATTTTCTCGCGACTGCGTTTGCCGCGATTTATTCGGAAACAATGGCGCGTGTCCGCAAATTTCCGACAATTTCGTATCTCGTTGTAGCTATTTTCCCGATGATTCCCGGCGCGGGCGTTTATTATACAATGAACTATATCGTGCGGGGAGAGACGTCTCTTGTCGCTGAACAGGGACTGTACACGATCGCAATCGCCGGGCTTATGGCGGTCGCGATTCTGCTGGTTTCCACCGTTGCGCGTCTGTGCTTTTATGGGCGGATGAAAAGCGGCGGGTGAGCAGGCAAGGCGGGAAAGGGAAAAATATGCCAGATAAAGTATTCAGAAGAAGTATTTACAGGAGGAATTACGATGTATAAAGAGGTTGCACAGAAACTGCTTTCTTTTATCAAAAGTTCACCGACGCCTTTCCATGCTGTTTGGAATATCAGCGCCATGCTGGAGGAAGAAGGGTTTGAGAGACTGAACGAAGGCTCTGCGTGGGAGATAAGACCGGGCGGAAAGTATTATGTGACAAGAAATGGGTCCAGTATCCTCGCATTTAAAACAGGGACACAGCTGGAAAACTACAGTTTTCATATTACAGCATCCCACAGCGATTCGCCGACCTTTAAATTGAAAGAGAATGCACAAATTGATGTCAAAGGGAAATATACGGTTCTGAATACAGAAGGCTATGGGGGAATGATC
>JAJBVF010000413.1 GCA_020859965.1 Clostridiales bacterium | reverse complement strand
GTATAACCCAGGCTTTCCAAAAAAGCAAGTGTTTTTTTTAATTTTTTTGAATTTTTTCGTTTTTCTGAATCTTCCATTAAATTTTCATGCCTGCTTTGCAGGCACCACTAAATATAAAAGTCTGCCCGCTTCCATATGAAGAATCAGCATGTGCCTTCCGGCTTCGGGCGCGTATGAGCATAACACATGGAATTAGCCCCACGCGCCCGAACAGCAGAATATCAATATACAATAAACGGACTGTCCACGCTCCCATCGTCAATCGTTTCAGCAAATGCAAGCAATGTCTGAAAATCTGCGCTCTGAGCAGCATCGTTTACATCATAGCATGCGTCTGTCGGAAAAATAGCGATATATTTTTTCTCGTCGCTTAAGCCCGCTACACTCCATGCCGGAAAATCTGCGTATTCATCTTCACCCCAGTCATAAGCTTTAATAGTCAGAAAAATACTTTCTGCCAGTGTGCCATCTCAATCAGCAAAAACCATAGAGTTTCGCATATTTTTTGTAAAAATACTCCAGCAGCGGCTGTGCGGTAAGCTCACGTCCACATACCCGCTGCAATACCTCCGCTGAAGTATAAAGGCTTCCATACTGATGAATCTTTTTGTTCAGCCACGCGGTAATCTCAGAAATGCGTCCTTCTTCCAGTATCGCATCCACACTGCCCATCTCCGTTTCAAGTGCCTCCAGAAACATTCCGTCATATACAGATCCAAGAAGGTAAGACGGAAAATATCCAAAAGAGCCATCCGACCAGTGCATATCCTGCAGAATACCTTCCCCATCGTTTTCCGGACGGATACCGAGCAATTCTTCCATCTTGTCATTCCAGAGCTGTGGAAGCTTATCGGTCGGAATGTTATCCCGGAAGATTGCTTTTTCCATCTCATAGCGCAAAATAATATGCAGACAATAGGTCACTTCATCCGCTTCCGTGCGGATCATGCTCGGATGCACATCATTGATCGCACTGCAGAACATATCAAGCGGTATATCCTTAAACTGCGGAAGCAGCTCGCCAAGCTTATCATAAACCGGAACCCAGAAACTGCGGCGGCGCCCCAGTATATTTTCAAAGAAACGGGACTGGCTCTCATGAAGCCCCATCATATCCACCTTTTCTACAGCGGTTCCCTCATAGGACGGATCAATATTCTGTCCAAAGATTGCATGTCCGCCTTCGTGTATCGCACTGAATATTGCGGAGAGTGGATCATCCTCTTTATAATGATTTGTCACCCGGACATCGCCAATGCTCAGATCCAGGGTAAACGGATGCTCACTCTCAGCAGTCGCACCTGCATCTGCATCAAAGCCGATGTACGCAAGCAGCATATCCTGTACCTTTTTCTGAGCAATCATATCATAGCTTCCCTCGAGAGCAGAAAGATCCGGTCTGGGACATTCTTCGATCTTATTCAGCAGAGGCAGCAGGCCTTCCTTCAATTCGGCAAACACACGGTCAATCGTATCACCATCAATTCCTTCTTCATACAGATCCAGCAGCGCCTCATAAGGATCCCGGTCTGGTTCCATATAATGCACATATTCCTTTGTCATGGAAATGACTTTGTCCAGATATGGCGCAAACACAGAAAAATCCGCGCTTTGTTTTGCCTTTTCCCATGCCTTTTCTGAGCGCGTCTTCGTCTCTGTATAAGAAGTGTAAAAATCTTCCGGTATCCGTCTGAAACGCTCATAATCACGCGAATAGCGCTTCACCGTAAGCTGCATCGCGGGATCAAGCGCATCAAACAGTTCTGGTTTTCTTAATTCTTCAAGCATCCTTCCGTATTCATCCGCTGTGGCGAGGCGAAACTGTTCCGCCGAAAAATAATTGATCGCACTCACACGGGCTTCCAGCCCTTTCTCCGGTGCCAGCGTATTCATATCCCAGTAAAGCAAAGAAAGGATGTGATCATACTGGCGTAAATTGTGCAGGTATTCTTTTAATTGATCAACTGTCTGATTCATAACGTCCTCCAGGCATTCTGCCTCTCTTTTTTGGTGCTGCATCTGTTCCGGTCCTTTTAGTATTTCTCCTGATAGTCTGAATTATACCCTTGAGATATCCTGCCAGCAAGGTTTTTTTCCTTCTTTTTCAGAAAATCAACGTTATTTCTCACAGTCATCCCACCCGGGGAAAACACAATAATTTCGCAAAGAACTTTGCTCAGAAAAGCAAGGCCTCAGTCAGGATTCCTAGGCAGTACAGATACGTCTGCTTTTTCACCGTTTCGGCTGCCACGATAGAAGTAACCGCGTACTCCGTTCCATCCACTAAGTAATGTACCCGTCCAATCTGAGTTCCTTCCTCCACCGGTGCCTCAATCATCTGAAGCTCTTCTACCCGGATCTCTATCTCATCCTCCGCACGCATCAAAACCTGTACTGATTCTTTTTCTTCCAGTTTGGCAGCCACTCTTTCCCGCTGTCCCTTTACAACAGGGATCTCCGAAACCGGGATTTCAATATCTGTAATATCACGAAGTTCAAATTCTGACAGGCCATAGTTCATCAGCTTCTTCGTATCCACCCATTTATAGCCTTTGTTGTTTGGCCAGCCGCAGGCAAGAAGAGCCACAATCAACAATTTTCCATCACGTTCCACTGCGCCGACATAACAATACCCTGCCCTGGAAGTAAAACCGGTTTTACCGGAAAGAGCTCCTTCCATCAGATTCAAAAATGCATTGTGATTCGTGCAGCTATAAGTCCGTGTACCTGAAATGTTTGTAAATGTATAGGCTGCGGTGCGCGTCACTTCCAGGAATTCCTCTCTTTTTGGCGATTCCGTGAGGCAATAGCGCATGACAAGCGCCAGCTCGCGCGCGGTAGTATGATGATCTCCATTTTCATCTTCTGCATCCAGTCCGTTTGGCGTAATATAGTACGTCTGTGTACAGCCAATCTCCGAAGCCTTCTTATTCATTAAAGAGGCAAAGTTTTCTACGCTTCCTCCCACTGTCTCTGCAATACAGACAGCCGTGTCATTATGCGACTCCAGCATCAGAGAATACAGCAAATCTTTCAGATAAAATGTATCATCTTTTACCATTCCAAGCTTTACCTGGGGCTGGGCGGAAGCATTCCCGGATACTGTACAGACAGTATCGCCTTCCACAGATTCCAGTGCCAGAATGCAGGTCATTATCTTAGTGGTACTGGCCATAGGAAGCGGTACGTCCCCTTCCTTGCTATACAGCACACGTCCGCTGCCGCCATCCAGCAGCACTGCACTGCCGGCATAAAGCTCCGGCGATTCCTCCTGAGATTCTGTCGCGTCTGCCTGGCTTGGCAAATCCTTCCGGAATTCCGTTTTATTCGCCTGGCTTAGTACTCCTGCCACATTAGCTGAATCTGCCTGGCTCAGTTTTCCTGCCGCATTAACCGGATCCGCCAGATTGGCTGAACTTCCATATCTGCTTCTATATCCGAACAACAACAGCAGAATCACTGCCCACACAGCAATCTTTCTCGCTGTTTTTTCCCGAAACCATCCCATATTTTCCCTCTTCGTGCAAAATGCGGATCATGCTTCCCGTTGAAACCTGTTCGGATAATTATATGCATTCAAAAATGGAACTATTCCGCACCCGCCTGTGTAATCGAGTAGGAGGCGGCTCTTTGCCTCCTGCTCGTCCGCGCGAGCCGGGTGCCTTGTCATAAGGATTGCCAACCGAAGCGAAGCGTAAACCCTTATGACGTGGTCTTCAGCCGCAAAACTCCTTTTCCGGCTCTGCGCAATCGGATAGGGGGAGTTTTCTCTCCCCCCTATCCGTCACTGTGCCAGGCGGGTGCAGCGCAAGCTGCATAATTCCGCACCTGCCTGTGATCGAGTAGGAGGCGGTGATTAACCGCCGTCCTCTCACAGCACCGAAC
>JAJBVF010000343.1 GCA_020859965.1 Clostridiales bacterium | reverse complement strand
CAGCCGCCTGCACATCCAGCGGAATATCCAGCCAGACAGGACCAAACCTTCCATTTGTCGCCAGGAAAAGCGCTTTTTCCAAATGATAGCGGATTTCGGATGGATGCGTCACCATTTTTGCGTATTTTGTCATCTTCTCCGCGACATCCACGATCGGGAATTCCTGATCACCGAGCTGGCGCAAAGGAACCGGCGTACTCCAGAGGGTAGTCTCCCGCTTGACCTGCCCCGAAACAACAAACATTGGAATCGAGTCCAGCCAGCTGCCCAGCACACCGGTCAGCGCGTTCGTGCCGCCCGGACCGGTCGTCACGCAGCAAAGTGCGATCCGTCCGGAACTTCTGGCATATCCCTCCGCAGCGATCGAGCAGGCCTGCTCATGATGGCAGTAGGTACAGGTAAGCCCATCCTTGTGGCCAAATGCGTCATTCAGATGCATGGCGCCGCCTCCAGTAATGGTAAAGCAATCGGTAATACCATGTTTCACAAAAAAATCCGCCATATAGCGGGCAAGCTTTATTTTCATTCGTTCTCTCCCCAGCCCGAATTCCCGGAGCTATATTATCTTATCTACATTTACAGCTTTTGTTCAGGCATTTTTCATGCACGCTTCCCGGATGCTGTCCGCCAGATAAGTAAGCTTCTCCTCTGTCATACCGGGATAAACGCCCACCCAGAACGCGTTGCGCATGATAAAATCCGTACATTCTAATGTCCCCGCAACACGGTACGCATCTGTGCCCCGAAGCTGATCAAAGCAGGGCTGGCGCAGCAGATTGCCGCCAAACAGAAGCCGGGTCTGAATATTTCGTTTTTCAATTTCCTGCGTCACCTGGTTCCGCTTAAGTCCACTCTCCTCGCGTACGCTAAGAAGAAAGCCAAACCAGGATGGATCACTATCCGGCGCTGCTTCCGGCAGGATCAGACGATCCGACAGATCCGCAAGAGCATTTTTCAGCACGGACCAGTTTTTCTTTCTTTTCTCAATAAACATCGGAAGCTTTTGAAGCTGTTCCAAGCCTATCGCAGCCTGCATTTCTGTCATCTTCAGATTATATCCCAGATGACTGTATACATACTTATGGTCATACCCAGGCGGCAGCTGTCCAAAAGTGCCGTCAAACCGGTGTCCGCACAGATTATCGTGTCCGGGCGGGCAGACACAGTCGCGTCCCCAATCGCGATAGCTCTGGATGAGTCTATGCAGCAACGGATGGTTTGTATAGACGCAGCCGCCCTCTCCAGTCGTCATATGATGCGGCGGATAAAAGCTGGAGGTTCCTATATCTCCCCATGTACCGGTATACCTGGTCTCCCTGTCAATCGTATATCTGGAGCCAAGCGCATCACAATTGTCCTCAATCAGCCACAGGTCATATTTGTCGCAGAATTCCCGGATCGCTTTCAGATCAAACGGATTTCCCAGCGTATGCGCGATCATCACTGCCTTCGTTCTGTCACTCCTGGCGGCTTCCAGCTGTGAGACATCGATATTGTACTGTGGAATCGTCACATCTGTAAAAACAGGTACCGCACCGTATTGGAGGATCGGCGACACCGTCGTCGGAAACGCACAGGCAACCGTGATCACTTCATCGCCGCGCCTGATCTGCCGCTCCCCCAATTCCGGAGCGGTCAGTGCCATAAATGCGATAAGATTCGCAGAAGATCCGCTGCTTACCAGACTCGCATACTTCACACCGATCCAGTTCGCAAACTGAGCTTCCAGTTCCTCACAAAATCGCCCGGACGTCAGCCAGAAATCCAGCGCAGCGTCCGTGAGTGCGCACATTTCCTTCTCATCATACACTCTGGAAGCGTAGGGAATCCTATCTCCGGGACAAAATGATTTCCTCATGTCCTCTTTTTTAAAATCCCTGTAGTACTGCACGACCAGATTCCTGATCATCTTCCGCGCTTCCGGCTCGCTGTGCCAAGGAAATCTGTATTCTGATTCACCATCAGCACTTTGCATCACTTGTTTCACATCCATGCTCTCTGAATCACCGCTCTGCACTGCCATTATACCTGTCCTCCTGCTCCCACACTTTCCAGGGGGCATTTCCTTTTGCCCACAGTTTCTCCAGGAGCTGCTTTTCCCTAAGAGAATCCATGCACTGCCAGAATCCATCGTGCCGATAGCTCATAAGCTCGCCTTCTTTCGCCAAAACTTCCAGGGCGATTGTCTCGAATATCGTATCATCGCCTTCCAGATATCGGAAAATCTCCGGTTCCAGAATCATATATCCGGCATTGATCGGCATTCCGTCGTCCGACCGCTTCTCGCGAAAAGCCTTCACCACTCCTACATCACTGATATCAAGAACTCCCTTATCCTGCCGCCGCACCACCGAGGTCAATGTTGCAATTTTTCCATGGGAACAATGAAATTCTACAAGCCGGTCAATATTCACATCGCAGACCGCATCTCCATAAGTCAGCATGAAAGGTTCATCCCCGATATACTTCTGAATCCGCTTAATCCGCCCACCGGTCATTGTATCCGCGCCCGTATCTGCCACAGTGACTTTCCACGGCTCAACATTGCTGGAGCGCACATACATATCATTTCTTTTTTCAGTGAAGTCAAAAGTCACATCACTGGAATTCAGAAAATAATCCGCAAACCACTGTTTGATATATGCCTGTTTATATCCGGCACATATAATGAACTCACGGTAGCCATACCACGCATATTCCTTCATGATATGCCATAAAACAGGCATCCCGCCTATTTCCACCATTGGTTTCGGCGTAGTGACGCTTTCTTCACTGATCCGTGTACCTGCTCCCCCTGCCAAAATCACTACTTTCATTAAAAAACTCCCCGCGGTCTGCTTTCACCGCCCAGTATTTCCAAACGCGCCTCTTTATTCATAACTGTAAGTATATTCTTTTTGAAAATAAATGTAAATCCTTCTTTTTCAGCAGTTACAAAAATACACCGGTAACAAATATCTCTACGCCGATCAGGATCAGAATCACACCACCCAGGATCTGAGCCTTGCCAGCCAACTTCGTCCCGAATTGTTCGCCAAGAACCAGTCCCGCCATACAAATAATAAATGTAACCACACCTATGATCAATGATGCCGCAAGCGCCATCAGCCAGTTATAATCTGCGATCGTAAAGCCAACAGAGAGCGCATCAATCGAAGTGGCGATCCCCTGCAGGATCAGAGCCCCAAAGCCAACCCGTCCTGTCTCTTCTTCTTCCTCTTTGTTCCGGATTCCTTCAACGAGCATCTGCCCGCCAATACAGACAAGCAAAGCCAGAGCAATCCAGGGAATCACAGGTTCAAAAGCCGTAAAATAACTGACCGCCGTATGCACACAGACCCAGCCGATCAGCGGCATCAGAATCTGAAATCCGGCAAATACTCCGGCGATCCCGATCATTCGGTTTTTGCTCATACGAGGATCATTCATACCGTTCGCCATCGACACAGAAAAAGCATCCATGGCAAGTCCCACCCCAAGCAGGATGCTGTTAGCAAAAAACATAATACTCCAGTTCATTCTTCTTTCCTCCTTAGAATCCGTCCGTTTCCCATATCCGAAAGCGACTTGCAGAATTCCGTTCGAACCCCTGCACAATCGTGTAGAAGACATCTTGTCGACTCCTATTTGCCCGCGCGTGCTTCAGCCGCAAATCTCTTTTTCGGCTCTGCGCATAAAAAAGACCCACGTATAGCCGGTTTGGCCATACATGAGTCTCGCAATTTAAAGCAAGCCAGACGAATCATTCGTCAGTATGTTGACTTACTACGCAGAAAACGCGCTTGCTACTCCCCCACGGGAAATCCAGTTTTCGTACAACTCGCAGTCAAAACAAGCCTGAATTGAAAAAGTAAATTCCAGTTCCATCTGGTTTGAACCAGCAGTTAC
>JAJBVF010000360.1 GCA_020859965.1 Clostridiales bacterium | reverse complement strand
TATTATGAGGATGAATATGCAGAAGAATCCTATGAGGGCGAGGATTTCTACGAAAGCAGTGACGGCTATCAGGAAGGCGGCGCTTATGAAGATGATGGCCTTTATGACGAAGATACCTCATATGAGAGCGAGGAATCTTACAGAAATGAAGATTCCTCTTCGGAGGATATTTCCGTTGGATATGATGATATAGATACTTCCTCGACAGATGGAGAGCAATAATATGGCTGGTCAGGGAAAGAAAATCCCCTCGCGTAAATGCATGGGGTGCCAGGAAATGAAGAATAAACGGGAGATGCTTCGGGTGATCCGCACTCCGGAAGGAGAGATCCTGCTGGATGCGACTGGAAGAAAGAACGGGCGCGGCGCATATATCTGCCGGAGCCGGGAATGCCTTGAGAAAGCGATAAAGAGCAAAGGGCTGGAGCGGTCGCTGAAAATGAGAATCCCGGAGGAGACATACGAAAGCCTGAAAAAGGAGATTGAATCGATTGATGAGAGATAGCGTACTTTCACTTGTGGGTATCGCAAAGAAAGCAGACAGAGTTGCATCCGGAGAATTTCAGACCGAGTCGGCGGTAAAATCCGGAAAGGCCAGTCTTGTAATCATTTCCCGGGAAGCTTCCGGGAATACCAGAAAAAAGTTTCAGAATATGTGTTCCTTTTATCAGGTTCCAGCATATTTGTACGGAACCCGTGAAGCGCTGGGAGCTGCGTCAGGAAGTGAATTCAAAGCTGTGCTTGCCGTACTGGATGCAGGTTTGGCAAGAGCGATTGAAAAAAAGCTTGCGCAGGTAATACCGGAATAAAGGGAGGTTATGAGAATGGCAGATATGGAAAGAAAAAAATCTATGGGTAATACAGAGACGACAGATGCCGCAAAGGAGAGGACTGCGCAGGGAGACCGGCAGGCTAAGATGAAGGAGGATGAACCTATGCAGAAAAATCAGGATCCAGAGGCAGTGAAGAAAACAGAAGAAAAGACTGCGGAAAAGACCGACAAAAAGACTGCTGGTCCGGCGAAAAAAAAGAATATTATTCAGGTGTTCCGTCCTCAAAACAGTAAGACAGGGATGGTAAAACCAGGCAGCAGACCCAGACCGCAGGGTGCGGCAGGAGCACGCGGTCCGGCATCCGCTTCGAGACCACAAAGTGGCACCGGCGTCAGGCCGGCAGGAAAAGGTCCTGTTGGTACGAGGCCTCATGGCGCAGCGAGTGCGGCGGCTGGCACAAGACCTCAGGGCACAGCAACTGGTGTAAAGTCACAAACTGTTGGAAATACTACAGCAGGAATTAAGAATCAGGATGTGGTGAATAACACAGCAACTGGTGTAAAACCGCAAAGTACTTCCCGTACGGCAGCTGCTCCGAAGCCACAATCATCTGTGAATGCGTCTGTTGGAATGAAACCACAGGCTTTCGTTGGAGAATCAAATGGAACGACAGGTGGAGAAGCTGTAAATGTGACAGCAAAACCGCAGACTATGGCCGGCACATCTTCTGGAGCCAGATCTCAGAATGCTGCCGGAACGAAATCTCAGAGCTCGAATTCCTCCGCAGTGGGAACTAAGACCCAGGGGAACGCTGGCGGATCTGCTGGTACCAGAAATCAGAATACTTCTGCCAGAGGATCACAGTCAGGCACACGCCAGGGAAACGAGCATCGCAGCCAGAGCAGCTATGGTCGTAATCAGGAGAACCGCAGCACTCAGGGCAGCTACGGTAGAAATCAGGATGGACGCGGGAGCCAGGGTGGCTATGGCAGAAATCAGGAGAGCCGTGGCACTCAGAGCGGCTATGGCAGAAACCAGGATGGACGCAGCGGCCAGAGCGGCTACGGCAGAAATTCAGAGAACCGCGGCGGTCAGGGCAATCGTGGCATGAGCATTCCGAAGCCTTCAGGTGATACAAAGCCGCTTGAAAAGGAAAGCAGAAAACGTACGGAGCGCGGTGACAGAAACCGTGCGGATAAAGGAGAAAAACTCGACCGGATGGAGAAGAATGTGCGTCCGGGTCAGAAGAATAATCAAAGAAGCAATCAGAAGAACACTGGAAAGCGCGGGCAGGCAGCAAAAGCACCGGCACCAAAGCCGGTAGAAAAGCCGCAGGATACAATCCGCACAATCACACTTCCGGATAAGATGACGATCTCTGAGCTCGCGGAGGCGATGAAGGTTCAGCCGTCTGCGATCGTAAAGAAGCTGTTTTTACAGGGAACAATGGTGACCGTCAATCAGGAAGTCGATTTCGATAAGGCAGAAGAAATTGCGCTTGAATTCAATTGTATCTGTGAAAAAGAAGAAAAAGTGGATGTGATTGCAGAGCTTCTTAAGGAAGAAGATGAAGCAGAAGATAAGATGATATCCCGTCCGCCGGTAGTATGCGTCATGGGACACGTAGACCACGGTAAAACGTCTCTTCTGGATACAATTCGTCATACGCATGTGATTGACAAAGAAGCAGGCGGCATTACCCAGCATATCGGCGCATATGTTGTATCAGTAAACGGACAGAAGATTACATTCCTTGATACTCCCGGTCACGAAGCGTTCACGGCAATGCGCATGCGCGGAGCCAATTCCACCGATATCGCAATCCTTGTAGTTGCTGCGGATGATGGTGTGATGCCGCAGACTATAGAAGCGATCAATCATGCAAAAGCGGCTGGAATTGAAATTATCGTTGCGATAAATAAAATAGATAAGCCAAGTGCGAATATTGAGCGTGTAAAGCAGGAACTCTCGGAATATGAGCTGATTCCGGAAGACTGGGGCGGCAGTACCGTAGTTGTGCCGGTTTCCGCACATACACATGAAGGTATTGACAATCTTCTTGAGATGATCCTGCTGACAGCGGAGGTACTCGAACTGAAAGCAAATCCAAACCGCAAGGCACGCGGTCTTGTCATCGAGGCGGAGCTGGATAAAGGCAAAGGACCAGTTGCTACTGTTCTGGTACAGAAAGGTACGCTTCATGTTGGCGATCCAATCGCAGCAGGCTCCTGCCATGGCAAAGTCAGAGCTATGATGGATGATAAAGGACGCCGCGTAAAGCAGGCCGGACCGTCTACTCCAGTGGAGATTCTGGGACTCTCGGATGTGCCGAACGCTGGTGAGATTTTCATCTGTATGGACAGTGAGAAGGAAGCGAGAAGCTTTTCCGAGACATTTATCAGCGAAGGCAGAGAGCGGATGATCGAAGATACGAAGATGAGGATGTCACTGGATGATCTCTATTCTCAGATTCAGGCAGGAAAGCTGAAAGAGCTCGATCTGATTGTCAAAGCGGATGTACAGGGTTCAGTGGAAGCGGTAAAACAGAGCCTCCTGAAGCTTTCCAATGAAGAAGTTGTGGTAAAGGTCATTCACAGCGGGGTTGGTGCGATCAATGAATCTGATGTAATTCTTGCTTCTGCCTCAAACGCCATTATCATTGGCTTCAACATCCGGCCGGATGCTATGGCAAAAGCGACAGCGGAACGGGAAGGCGTCGATGTACGGCTGTATCGTGTCATTTACGACGCGATTGCAGATGTCGAATCAGCAATGAAGGGTATGCTTGATCCGATTTTCGAGGAGAAAGTGATCGGTCACGCAGAGATCCGTCAGCTCTTTAAGGCCTCCGGTGTCGGTACGATTGCCGGTTCCTATGTGACAGACGGTGTCTTCCAGAGGAACTGTCAGGTACGCATTACACGTGAAGGCAGCCAGATCTATGAGGGTTCTCTGGCATCGCTGAAGCGCTTTAAAGATGACGTAAAAGAAGTAAAGGCCGGATATGAATGCGGTCTGGTGTTTGAAAAATTCAATGATATTAAGGAAGAAGACAGGGTAGAAGCCTATGTCATGGTAGAGGTTCCGAGATGAGAAAAAACAGTATCAAGAATACCC
>JAJBVF010000543.1 GCA_020859965.1 Clostridiales bacterium | reverse complement strand
CCTTTCCGGATGCGCACATTTCCGACGACTCGCTGGATGAACTACTGGCTTTTGCCGGTTTTGCTACAGTTGGCGATGTAATGGATCTGGATGGGGAAAACAGAATTCTTGTGAAGGAAGGCCTTGCACGTATTCACTGCAGCACCAATAAGGGGCTTTGTGCTCTGATCCGTGTAAATGACCTGCAGCAGAAGGCAGTTACTTCCTATCACATCGGATTTGTCCTTGGTCCCTGTATCAATGCGAGTGGACGTTTGGATACCGCAAAGCGTTCTCTGCGGCTGTTCCTGTCTGAAACAACGCAGGAAGCAGATGAAATCGCCATGCAGCTGAAAGAACTGAATGATGAGCGAAAGACGATGACAGAAAACGCGGCAAAAGCTGCTTTTGAATGCATTGATTCAGACGAATCCTATCAGAATGACAGGGTTCTTGTTGTATATCTGCCCGATTGTCATGAGAGTATAGCAGGAATTGTGGCTGGACGCATTCGGGAGCGCTATTATAAACCGACTTTTGTGATCACAGATGCGCAGGATTCTGTGCCGGAGCAGGATTCCGGTATGGCGAAGGGATCCGGCCGCTCGATCGAAGCCTATTCCATGTTTGAAGAGATGGTGAAGTGCCAGGATGTATTTCTGAAATTCGGAGGGCATCCTATGGCTGCCGGATTTTCTCTGGAAAGGGGGCGGATTCCCGAAATGCGCCGCCGCCTGAATGAGAATTGTTCGTTGACGGAGGAGGATCTCTCTGAACGGGTCAGTATCGATGTCGCGATGCCGATCAACTATATCTCCAGGCAGGTAATCGAAGAACTGTCCCTTCTGGAGCCTTTTGGAAAAGGAAACGAAAAGCCGCTGTTTGCCGATACCGGTCTGCGTGTTCTTTCCGCCAGTGTCATTGGGAAAAACAGAAATGTTGTGAAGCTTCGCGTACAGAATCGAAGTGGATACTCGATTGATGCGCTTTACTTTGGAGACCCGGAGCCATTTCAGAATTATCTGGTTCAGAAATATGGCGAAGCGGCGGTAAAAAACCTGTTTTGGGGACGTATCACAAATATCCGGCTTGACTTGACCTATTATCCGTCAATCAATGAGTATATGGGTCGCACTTCCCTGCAAATCATAATAAAGAATTATCGCTGAAAGAATGATCGGTCACTGTGTAACTTAAAAACCTTGACAAAGACAGCAGTTCGGGCATAGAATAACGAATGAAAATTCAGCCGCTTTTTGCGGTTTTTGGATGTGAACGCTGCATTTTTGCATTTGCGCGGAAGATGATCCGGCGTCTGAATGCAGCGAGCAATGAACGGAGGAGTGAAAAAATGGCAGCACCGTACAACCACAGAGCCATCGAACAGAAATGGAGAAAACACTGGGATGAGTATCCGGTGAATGTGGACGATGGAAAGAAGCAGAAATATTATTGTCTGGATATGTTCCCGTACCCGTCAGGAAATGGCCTTCATGTAGGACACTGGAGAGGTTATGTGATCTCTGATGTCTGGAGCAGATATAAGTTGAAACAGGGCTATTATCTGATTCATCCGATGGGATGGGATGCATTTGGTCTTCCTGCGGAGAATTATGCGATCAAGATGGGCATTCATCCGGCGATTTCTACCGCTGAGAATGTGAAGAATATCAAAAAGCAGATCAATGATATCTCAGCGATCTACGACTGGGATCGCGAAGTGAATACGACTGACCCGGATTTCTATAAGTGGACGCAGTGGATTTTTGTGAAAATGTTTAAAGGAGGACTTGCCTATGAGAAGGAATTCCCGATCAACTGGTGTCCTTCCTGTAAGACCGGTCTTGCAAATGAAGAAGTGGTCAACGGCTGCTGTGAGCGCTGCGGTTCTCCGGTTACGAAGAAGAACATGCGTCAGTGGATGCTTCGCATTACAAAGTATGCGGATCGTCTTCTGAACGATCTGGACAAGCTGGACTGGCCGGAGAAGGTCAAAAAGATGCAGACTGACTGGATCGGAAAATCCTACGGCGCAGAAGTGGAATTCCCTGTTGATGGAAGGGAAGAGAAGATCACAGTGTACACGACCCGTCCGGATACCCTGCATGGGGCGACCTTCATGGTACTCGCGCCGGAGCATGCGCTTGCCGCTTCCCTGGCGACACCGGAGACAAAAGAAGCAGTGGATCAGTATATATTTGATTCCTCTATGCGCTCTAATGTGGATCGTATGCAGGACAAAGAGAAGACGGGTGTGTTTACCGGCTCTTATGCGATCAATCCGCTGAACGGCAAAAAGGTCCCGATCTGGCTGTCCGATTATGTACTTGCGGATTACGGCACAGGCGCGATCATGTGCGTTCCGGCACATGACGACCGTGACTTTGAGTTTGCGACAAAATTCAATATTCCCATCATCCAGGTGATCGCGAAGGACGGTCAGGAGATTGAACATATGACGGAGGCATATACGGAGGCTTCCGGTACGATGATCAATTCCGGTGAATGGAATGGCATGGAGTCATCTGTTCTGAAAAAAGAGGCACCGCATATCATCGAAAAGATGGGGATTGGCCGTGCGACGGTCAATTACAAGCTGCGTGACTGGGTATTTTCCCGTCAGCGTTATTGGGGTGAGCCGATTCCGATTATTCATTGCCCGCATTGCGGCAATGTCCCGGTACCGGAAGAGGAGCTGCCGCTTCGTCTGCCGGAGGTCGAATCCTATGAGCCGACCGGCACAGGGGAATCCCCGCTGGCAGCGATCGATGAGTGGGTAAACTGTAAGTGCCCGGTCTGCGGTGCTGACGCGAAGCGTGAAACCAATACCATGCCGCAGTGGGCAGGATCTTCCTGGTACTTCCTGCGTTATGTGGACAATAAAAACGATAAAGAACTTGTTTCCAGAGAAAAAGCGGATAAATACCTGCCGGTAGATATGTACATTGGCGGCGTAGAACATGCAGTGCTGCACCTTCTGTATTCCCGCTTCTATACGAAATTCCTGTGCGACATCGGTGTGATCGATTTTGATGAGCCGTTCCAGAAGCTGTTCAATCAGGGAATGATTACAGGTAAGAACGGCATTAAGATGAGCAAGTCAAAAGGAAATGTCGTTTCTCCGGACGATCTGGTGCGTGATTACGGCTGCGATTCCCTTCGTATGTATGAGCTGTTCGTGGGACCGCCGGAGCTGGACGCTGAATGGGATGACCGCGGCATTGACGGTGTATACCGTTTCCTGAACCGTTTCTGGAAGCTGGCCTGTGACAGCCTGGAAGCGAACGTGCCGGAGACCAAAGAGATGGTAAAGCTTCGCCATAAGCTTGTGTATGATATCACGCAGCGTCTGGAAAGCTTCAGCCTGAATACGGTTATCTCCGGATTTATGGAATATAATAACAAGCTGATCGAGCTTTCAAGAAAGACCGGCGGTATTGATAAGGAAACCATTGAGACTTTTATTTCTCTGCTTTCGCCGTTTGCGCCGCATATTACAGAAGAGCTTTGGGAAATGTACGGACATACAGATTCCGTATTCCATACCAGGTGGCCGGAAGCGGACGCGGACGCCATGAAGGACGATGAGATCGAGATACCGGTTCAGATCAATGGTAAGACCAAAGCGGTCATTACTATTCCTGTTGATATCGCGAAGGAAGATGCGCTTGCGAAAGGAAAAGAGGCGCTCGGGGACAAGCTTGCGGGCAACATTGTCAAAGAAATCTATGTGCCGAAGAAAATCGTGAATATAGTAGTGAAGTGAGAACGTGAGGGGCTTGCACACTTTGCCGCGCCGTTGCTGAGCGCCAGTGGCGCTCGTTTAGCAACGACCGAAGTGGCAACGGAGAGCACAGCTACGAAGCAGCTTTCCTATGTGCATCGTGCGCATCCCCCGGAGGGTTTTATGATAT
>JAJBVF010000537.1:2355-3894 GCA_020859965.1 Clostridiales bacterium | reverse complement strand
GGTATAGTTCCAGACTCCAAGTGATGCCAAACCAGCAGAGGGTGGAGCCGCTGGACTGCAAATTCAGTCCGTGTCCGGCAGAAGCGGGATGGATTAATGCGACAGGGATTTCCCCGCTGTTCCATCTGCGGATGCTGGCATCGGAGTCCAGTCTGGCAAAGTCAATCTTTTTCAGCCGCAGCCGTTCTTCGATTCGGTCAAGGTCATGCTTGTACCAGTAGGCCATCAGGAGCGGTCTGCCGTTCATGCTCTCGATGATGTCCTCCAATGCGTCCAGCTTGCGGCTGTGGATACGCTCCACATCTCCGGCATCCGTATAGACTGCACCGTTTGCCATCTGGCAGAGCTTTCCGGAAAGCACTCCCGCATTTGCCGCAGTGACCTCACCGTTTTTCAGTTCCGCAGTCAGGTCTTCGCACATATTGTCGTATAGAATCCGCTCATCCGGCTCCATGTATACCCGCCACTCGCTGTTTACCAGTTCCGGCATTTTTAGATGGTCAGCCGCCTTCATGGAAATGGTGATGTCGGATATTTTGTCGTATATCTGCTGTTCCGCACCCGGCAGCAGCTTATAGGAATACACAACCTGTCCGTTGGTACGGTCAGGACGGAAATATGCCGTGCGGTATTTTGTAATAAACCGCCCCAGCCGCTGTCCCATATCAAGGACTTTGTACTCGGCGAACAGATCCATCAGTCCGTTGCCGGACGGGGTGCCTGTCAGACCGACGACCCTCTTTGCCCTCGGCCGCACCTGCATCAGGCTTTTGAACCGCTTGCTGTTCCAGTTTTTGAAGGACGAAAGCTCGTCCACCACAATGGCATCGAACTCAAATGGAACATGAGCGACCATCCACTGGACATTTTCACGGTTGATGATATAGATGTCCGCATCCTTTTCGAATGCCGCCAGCCGCTCCTTTTCCGTGCCGACCGCCACGGAATAGCGGATGTCCTTTAGGTGATCCCATTTTTCGATTTCCTGCGGCCAGGTGTTCCTTGCCACACGGAGCGGTGCAATTACCAGAACACGGCTGATTTCAAAAGAATCAAACAGCAGGTCGCTTAACGCAGTCAGCGTGATTGCCGTTTTGCCAAGTCCCATGTCCAGGAGAACCGCCGCAATCGGATGGCTTTCGATATAGTCGATGGCATACTGCTGATAACCATGAGGTATGAACTTCATCCGTCACCGCCCCCAATCTCGGAAAGTATGTGTGGGATTTGATTCTCATCATCCAGGACAAAAACCCGGAAGCCCAACTCCATCAATAGCCGTATCCGTGCGTTCTGCAGCGGGCGGGGTTTTCTGCCCGGTGCCTTAACTTCCACAAAGCCGCACCTCCCATCCGGCAATAAGACCAGACGGTCGGGCATCCCATCAAAGCCCGGACTTACGAACTTGGGTGCAATTCCGCCTTTCGCTTTGACTGCCGCCGCAAGTTTCTGTTCTATGGTTTTTTCTCTCATATGACCTCCTCTGGTGAAGGTCGATGAACCTCTCTATAAGACTTTTTCTAAGAACTAAAAATGTTA
>JAJBVF010000537.1:0-2345 GCA_020859965.1 Clostridiales bacterium | reverse complement strand
CTATATAAGAATTACAGAAATGGGATTCACCGACCTTCACCCACGCATTTCGTCAGCCGAGGAACTCCGATTTCAGGCGAAGACCTTTGATAATTATCCCTGTCTTGGTCCTTCGGCGCGTAAAATCAGCGGATTCCAAAGCTGTATAAAAATCTGTGGTGCTTCGGGTGAACTCGCCCATCTGGGCGCAGTAATTGCGGTAGGTGTTATACACCTCGCCGGACTTCGCTTCATAGGACGGGTCTACCTCGCAGCAGTCGTCCAGGAAATGCTGGAGCCAGTCGTTGTTGTCCTTATATTTCTGGATGGCCTCCTGCACGATTTTCGGCTGGACGATTTTATAATCGTTGGCGATCACCCGTCTTGCGCCTTCGATAATCCAGGTCAGCACAGCACCTCCGGCGGCTTTAAAAAGGTGGTCAGCGTAATTCTTCACATCCGCCTTGCCTTCAATCTTCGCATTGAAAGGAATGACAATAAGCCGACGCCATGTCCCTTTGTCGATTGCACCGACCCTTGGCAGGTGGTTGGTATACAGCACCAGCGTATGAGTTGGCACATAGGAGAACGGTGCCTTGTATTTTTTCTCCGCATAAATCTCATCTGTGGAGCAGAGCTGCTTGACATTGGACGTGTTCAAACGCATCCCTTCCTCCAGCTCGGCGGCAATAATGAGCCGTCTGCCCTTGGCCTCGGCAAGTTCCGGCTTGACGTTGCGCTTGCATCCGACCGTCAATGTGTCCGCTGACATATTGCCGGAGTAGCTTCCCAGCACATGGGCTATCGTGTTCCAGAAGGTGGACTTGCCGTTTCTGCCCTCGCCGTATGCGATAACAAGGGCTTCAATGTAGACTTTGCCGATGGCGGCAAGCCCCACGATTTCCTGCACATAGCGTACAAGGTCTGCATCTCCCTGGAAGAAGGTGTCCAGCGCATCCAGCCAGATGTCCATGCCGTCTGCGGATGGGTCGACAGCGGTCTGTTTTGTGATATAGTCTGCCGCCCTGTGTTCCTGCACAGTTCCCGTTTTCAGATTGCAGGTTCCCGACGGCATATTCAGCAGGAACTCATCGGCATCCAGGATGCGCTGTTCGATTTGTATCATCGGACGGGCTTCCTTCAGCGCCGCCGAGATGTATTTGGTATCCCTGCGCCGGATGGCATATTTCCGATAGGTTTCTGCACGTTCATATTTGTCGAAAGCCCTCTGCTGTGCTTCATTGAATGCCGCCACTGCTTTCTTCGGACCCATCGCCGCCAGCATTGCCCATGCGCCGTTTTTCGACAGTTCCTGCATACAGCGTTCGATTTCGGTTTCCGCTTCCTCAAGCTGTCTGGCAGTAAGCTCCTGTGCAATGCCCTGGGCATTGGGCTGGGACTCTTCCCAGAACGAACCGTTGTACACGAGGTAATCCGTGGAAGGGGAATAGCGGAGCCTGTCCTCATATTCACGGGACAGCACGATGGCCTGTCCGACATCCGAGAAATCCTCCGGCATCAGCTGGAAGTCCTGGTTATACTGCTCCGGCGGGATGTATCCTTCCTGTGCCGACACTTTCGCTCCGAACTTGACTGCGCTTGCCCAGATAGCCGAAAGCTCCGCATCCTCCAGCGGAGGAGTGCATTTTTCCGCTTCCTTCAGAAACTGCCTGTGGGCTTCCTCTGTATTTCCCAGACGCTTGATGATCCGTCCCGCATAGTGCGACATGGTGCTGTTGCGGGAACCCTCCGATATTCTGGACTGCGCCGCATCCCAATCCGCAAAGGAGCCGTCCGTAAAATAGGCGTCGATTTTCTTATCGCCCTCATATACCTCGACCTCTGCATCCTTGACACCGAAGAGAAATCTGGCGCTGTCCTTTGCCCCTCCGTCAAAGTATGGGAACTCGGCAAGCACCCGCTCCTTCAGTTCACGGTAGGCTTCCGAATCCGTTATCTCACTGCAGGAAAAATATACATGGAACCTTGGTCTTGGGCTGTGGCTGCCTTTCTGCTTCATATTGCTTTTGCTGTATACAGCAATCATCCCCACGCCGGGGAATGCCATCGCCGCATCAAATGGCGTGACCCACTCCGCCGGGTCATCCGAGTGGTCATTGTCACAGTCCATCGGCAGGCAGTCCGCTTTGATAAAATTCTGTACACTGCGGTAGTTCTGCCTGTACGCCGCGCATACATGGTCGAATGCCGCCGCCCGCTTCATCGTATCTGCATCCGTCACCGCTACGGCATTGGGATACACGCAGTTGGATGAGCTGCCCACCGTTGCGGCATCATAAATCGTCATCTGCATTCCGCTTCCTCCTTAAAATCATCCGTGAAATAACGGATTTTCATATTTTTCT
>JAJBVF010000220.1 GCA_020859965.1 Clostridiales bacterium | reverse complement strand
GGAGAAAGGCAATGAAAAAATCAAAAGCTTCATTTAATTTACAAAAGTATTCCATTTATATTGTGCTTGTTGTGATGTTTGTGGTCTGTAGTCTGCTAAGCCCTTACTTCCTGAAAAGCAATAACCTGCTGAACGTCGCCCGGCAGCTCTGCGTGGGAATCCTGATCGCGTTCGGTGAGATGATCCTGATTGTCAGCGGCTTCCTTGATCTGTCGGTAGGATCGGTACTGGCTCTTGCCGGAGTCATGGCGGTATCCTCCTACAAAGCGACCGGTTCAATGCTGGTGGCATTGCTGGTAGCTTTTGCAGTAGGTATTCTGTGCAACCTGTTCAACGCGATTTTCGTGGCTGAATTTAATGTGCCGCCTTTTATTGCTACATTGGGCATGCAGCAGATTGCCCGCGGAATTGCGCTTTACTATACGGGCGGGGCGAATATCCTGCAGCTTGGCAAGTTTGTCAATATCGGGCAGGGCACGATCGGTGTGATCCCGGTTCCGGTCATTATTGTGGCGGTAATTACAGTGATCATGTGGTATGTCTTTAACAATACCAGATATGGACGGAACCTGTATGCGATCGGAGGAAACCGGAAAGCGGCGGAGGCCAGCGGCATTAATGCAAAGCGCACGATTTATCTGTCTTACATTATCAATGGTATGCTGGCCGGACTTGCAGGCGTGATCTTTATGGCGAGAAATAATTCCGGTCTGCCGAATGGAGCAGTGGGATATGAAATGACCGGTCTGACAGCGGCAATCGTCGGCGGTACTTCCTTTACAGGCGGCATCGGTACGGTTATGGGAACGGTAGCGGGAGCATTTATTATCGGATTCCTGGAAAATATCATGACACTTCTCGGCGTGAACTCTTATTTGCAGAGCGTGATCGAGGATTAATCATAGTTCTGGCCGTAGCTTTCGATATTGTCAGCAAGAGCAGAAAAAATACAAAGGTTATTATGGTATCGGAAGATGACAGTGCAAAGAACAAACAGTCGTGATGCGTTAGATGCGTTACTGCTGTAAACGCAGTTTTTTACAATATATTACACTCATACAACACGCAATCAAAAAAAGAAGGAGGAACATAACACATGAAGAACATTATGAAAAAGGCATTAGCTGTTACGATGGCAGCGGCAGTGGCAGCGTCTCCGATGATGGCATTTGCTGAGGAGTCTGATACAACATACCGCGTTTGTTTTGTAGCCCGCGCCAGTGCGGATACATTTGCTGCATGGCTGACCTCAGAGATGCAGGAAGCAGCAGCAGAATATGACGACATTGAGCTTACCTGCGTCAGCGGCGAAGCGGATGACAATGAAATGGCATCCCAGCTTGAGAACTGCATCACAATGGAGTATGATCTGGTAATCGTACAGTCGAATGATAACGCGGCTCAGGCTCCTTACGTACAGAAGCTTGTAGATGCGGGCATTCCGGTTATCACGACGAACCCGACCACACATCAGAGCGACCTTGACGGCGTGACCGGCGATGATGAGGTAGACAATGCTGTACTTGCAGGTACCGGTACAGTCGATGCAGATCCGGTAGAGCAGGCATCTGTTGGCGCACTTCGTGCAGTAGAAGAGATTCCGGAAAACGCAAACGTTGTCGTTCTTCTTGGACCGTCCGGAAATTATCATGCTGAGAAGCGCCGTGAGGCATGGGATACCTATTTCTTCTCAGAGAGAGATGATGTGACTATCCTTTACGAAGATTACGCAAACTGGAACAGTGACGAAGCAATGACTCTTATGGAGACCTGGGTACAGGGCGGAACTCATATTGATGCAATTATTTCCATGAATGATAATATGGCTGCCGGCGCTATCGAAGCAATCCGGAACAATACAGATTATATCGCAGAAGACGGCACAGTGAATTTCCTGGCTTACGGTGTTGATGGTACCGCACAGGGCTGCCTGCTGATCCAGGAAGGCCTTCTGACCGCAACTGCTCTTCAGGATGCATCTGAGATTGCTCAGCTGAATATGGAATATGCTGAAAAAGTTCTGAATGGTGAGATGGATGTCACAGAAGTAAATGATTATGTAGATGCTCCGGAAATTAATGCGGACAATGTAGAAGAGTACATTGAGATTTATGTTGCAAATGGTGAGATCAGCGCGGATGGAACACTTTCCGAGTAAGAGCTGACAACTATTCAATAAACGGACGGAAGCGTAATGCTTTCCGGATAATGAATGAGCAGTATATATCTTGAACAGCAGTCTGTATGACCAATCCAGAAAAACATTGCTGGGTAATATATTGTAAATATTCGCCTGGCAGGTGAAACTACACTTGCCAGGCCATTTTTGACAGTAAGGAGAGAACGAAATGAAAAACAGAGGAGCCTTTATGAAGGGCATTGACAAGATGATCCTTAAAGATATTGATATGCCGGAAGCGGGAAAAAATCAGGTGCTGGTAAAACTGGAGTATGTAGGCATCTGCGGATCAGACGTTCACTATTTCCATCACGGAAAATGCGGCGCATATGAGGTGACGCAGGATGAATATATGCTGGGACACGAGTGTGCCGGAACGATCGTCGAGGTAGGCGAAGGGTGTACCAATCTGAAGGTGGGTGACCGTGTGGCGCTTGAACCGGGCATCACCTGCGGCGAATGTGAGTTCTGCAAGAGCGGCAGATACAATCTGTGTCCGGATGTGCAGTTCCTGGCTACTCCGCCTGTACCGGGCTGCTATGAGAATTATATTGCTTATCCGGAAAACATGTGCTTTAAACTTCCGGACAATGTATCTACAAAGGCAGGAGCACTGATCGAACCGCTGTCTGTAGGCATGCACGCGGCAAACCAGGGCCAGGTAGTGCTGGGAGATACTGTCATCATCCTGGGCGGCGGATGCATCGGACTTGTGACCATGATGGCATGCAAAGCGCATGGCGCAAGCACACTGATCGTAGCGGATCTGGTAGACGCACGGCTTGAAAAAGCGAAAGAGCTTGGCGCAACCTATGTAATTAACAGTGGAAAAACAGATGTATTTGAAGAGATAAACCGACTCACAGACGGTAAGGGAGCAGATAAGGTATTTGAGACGGCAGGCTCACCTATTACGATCGCACAGACGCCGTTTTTTGTAAAGCGGGGCGGCACGATCGTACTGGTCGGTCTGGCGGCGCAGGAAGAGATCAACTACAATTTTGCTCAGATCATGGATAAAGAGGCGACGATTAAATCGGTATTCCGCTATAGAAATATCTATCCGTCAGCGATCGCGGCGGTATCGAGCGGTCTTATTGATGTAGAGAAGATTGCCACACATGAGTTTGACCTGGAGCATATTCAGGAAGCGTTTGAGGAGACGATCAACAACAAGACGGATCTGGTGAAAACCGTTATCCGGATTGACTGAGCAATTATAAGCGAACGGACACTGAATAAAATCAAACGGAAAAGAACGACAGCAGCCTTCGCGCATTTGGCGCGGGCTGCTGTTGTTGTATGTACAGGGTTAAGAGAAAGTATCTGCCGGAGTCACCGACAAGGTAATCTTCTGGTATTGCCCGCTGTATTGCAGATAGGTTTGCAGATCCTGGGTGTTCCGGCTGATGACACCGTCGACTTTTGTCTGCGCGCCAAGACCGAAGGCCAGGACGTCTGTACCGGCTTTGACTTCCGTCCAGAAGCGATCCTCGCTGCCGTCTTTTGCCCAACGGCAGGGCAGATATTCATGGAATCCGTGCTCTGTGAGGAGCTCTGCAGCCTCGGTAAGCTGTGCGCAGGCGCCGTCATCTGTCATCTGATCGTCTCCGGCGCAGCGCTGCAGAATGACATGCGAGACGTTGCGGCGTATAGTTTCCAGAACCGAGCGCCGGAACCCCCACCTGGAGATCGTCTTTTTTCCATATAGTAATACAA
>JAJBVF010000108.1 GCA_020859965.1 Clostridiales bacterium | reverse complement strand
CTTTACAAACGAAAAAGAGTGTGTTAGTATAATTTGTAATTTCGGGACGTAAAATAGCAGAGGATGATTGCTTCGCAGGTGAAGACTGATTATTCGGTTTTTTTGCCTGCTTTTTTACGTTTTGCGATAAAAATGGCGGCTGGGAAGGTATGGCATGGAATTGCGGCAGCGATTCCGGCAGGCATGTACAGCCGTAAAAATGTTTGAGGAGGAACTATTATGCTGGAAGTTGTATCAAATGTGAATGGCGTTGTGAATAACATCGTCTGGGGATGGCCGGCGCTGATCTTGCTGGCGTTTGTCGGTATCCTGATGACGTGTCTGACGAAGTTTTTCCAGATCACGCACATCGGACACTGGATGAAGCAGACGATCGGTGCGATCTTTAAGGACAAGGACGTCACCGGCCACACGAAGGATAAGTCGATCTCTCAGTTCCAGTCGCTGTGTACGGCGCTGGCGGCGACGGTTGGTACCGGTAATATCGTTGGTGTGGCCGGCGCGATCATTGTCGGCGGTCCGGGCGCTGTGTTCTGGATGTGGATCATCGCTTTCTTCGGAATGATGACGAACTATTCCGAGAATGTCCTTGGTATTTATTACCGCAGAAAGAATCATGCGGGCGAGTGGTCCGGCGGCGCGATGTATTACTTAAGAGACGGCCTCGGTGCGAAAAAGGGCTGCAAGGGAATCGGAGCAGTGCTGGCTGTACTGTTTTCCATCTTCTGTTTCCTGGCTTCCTTTGGTATCGGCAATATGACCCAAGTAAACTCTATCTCCGGAAATATGGAATCCGTATTTGGTGTACCGACCTGGGTGACCGGCGTTGTAGTTATGGTTCTGGCTGGTCTTGTCATCGTCGGTGGTTTGAAGCGTATCGCATCTGTTACGGAGAAGATCGTGCCTTTCATGGTAGTGCTTTACATAGTTGGAACCGTAGTGATTTTCTTTACGAATATTTCCCATGTCGGTGCTGTATTCGGAGCTATTTTTAAAGGCGCATTTGCTCTGAAGGCTGCCGGCGGCGGTGTGATTGGCTATGGCATTAAGCTGGCGATTGAACAGGGTATGAAGCGCGGCGTGTTCTCGAACGAGGCAGGTCTTGGTTCTTCCGTAATGGTTCACTCGAACTCAAACGTAAGCGAGCCGGTTCGTCAGGGTATGTGGGGCATTTTCGAGGTATTTGCGGATACCATTATCGTATGTACGCTGACTGCATTTGCGGTACTTTCCTCCGGTCTGGTTGATCTGGAAACAGGCGAGACTGTGGCAGAGTACGGCGGAGTCGCTCTGACAAAGGCAAATATTGTATCGCAGGTATTTTCAATGCATTTCGGTCAGGTTGGTGCGGCATTTGTGGCGATTGCAATTATGCTCTTCGCGTTTTCGACAGTCCTTGGCTGGAGCCATTATGGCACAAAGGCCTGTGAGTTCCTGTTCGGTGAGAAATATACGATCGTTTACCGTGTGATCTTTGTGGTAGCGATCTTCGGAGGCGCTGTGATGAGTGATAACCTCGCCTGGGATCTGGCGGATACCTTCAACGGTCTGATGATGATCCCGAACCTGATCGGTGTGCTGGTATTGTCCCCGCAGGTATATCAGATTACGCAGAACTATGTGGATCGTGTCCTGAGAGGAAAGAAGGAAAAGCCGATGCTTTCCGCATTCCCGGATATCCAGGAAGAGCAGGAGAAGAAGCTTGCGAAGGAAGGAATGTAATATCAGGTGTTTTCAGTGACCGGTTCTGCCGGTGCATTTGAAAAATGAAAAAAGTTTATACATCAATTCTCATATCTTTTTATGGAAAAACCGTCTTATGCCTGTGCATGAGGCGGTTTTTCACTGTCCGAAATCTGTTCCGGAAATGCGGATAAAATGTTTAAAACTTCTGTGCAAAACGCGAATGCCTGTGGTTTTTTCGTTGCCATATAATCTCCCGTTTGCTATAATCATTATAATTATATGTAAGGGTTATTACCAGTTGCGCAGACATTGAGTTTTGCGGGATTATGTAACTGGAAATAATGTTGTAAAAATCGTGGGGTAAGCTTATGAAGGATAATTATGATACTATGAAAACTGCGCAGGATTCCTGTGCTTTACGGACACATACTTATGATGTGATCATTATCGGCGCCGGTCCGGGCGGCATTTTTGCGGCCTACGAGCTGGCAAACCGCAGACCGGATCTTAAGGTGGCCGTTTTTGAGGCGGGGCACTCTCTGGAAAAAAGAAAATGTCCGATCGACGGGGATAAGGTGAAATCCTGTATCAAATGCAAGACCTGCTCGATTATGAGCGGCTTTGGCGGTGCGGGTGCGTTTTCAGATGGAAAATACAATGTAACGAACGACTTTGGTGGTACTCTGTACGAATATATCGGCAAAGCAAAGGCGATGGAACTGATGTATTACGTGGATGAGATTAATATGAAATACGGCGGAGAAGGGACAAAGATGTACTCGACCGCCGGGACAAAGTTTAAGAAGCTTTGTATGCAGAATGGTCTGAATCTGCTGGACGCTTCAGTGCGCCATCTGGGGACGGATATCAATTATAAGGTTCTGGAGAATTTGTATGAGTTTCTGAAGGATCGTGTGACGTTTTATTTTGACACGCCGGTAGAGCGTGTGGAGAAGACGGAGGGCGGATACTGTGTCTGTGTCGACAGGAAGATGGCGGATGAGAAAGAGCCGTATCATCACTTGACGAACGACATAGAATTGGATGCACACGAGGAAAAACAGGAGAATCGGCTTGCCGATGGTTCCGCGTCTGAGAAAGCGTCGGGTGGAAGCAAAGAAAATGCAGAAAAAAGCGGACATGAGCGGAAGTTTTCCTGCCGCGACTGTGTGATCTCCGTCGGACGAAGCGGCAGCAAATGGATGGAAAGAATCTGCGGCGAGTTGGAGATTCCGACGAAATCCAACCGCGTTGATATCGGAGTGCGCGTGGAGCTTCCCGCCGTCATCTTTTCCCATCTGACAGATGAGCTTTACGAGAGCAAAATCGTATACCGCACGGAGAAATTCGAGGATCGGGTGCGGACCTTCTGTATGAACCCGAACGGCATCGTGGTTAACGAGAACACAAATGGCATTATCACGGTCAACGGACACAGCTACGAATCCGAAGAAAAGCATACGGAGAATACGAACTTTGCGCTTCTCGTGGCAAAGCATTTCTCCGAGCCATTTAAAGACAGCAACGGCTACGGTGAGAGCATTGCCCGCCTCTCTAATATGCTGGGCGGCGGCGTGATCGTGCAGCGCTTCGGCGATCTGGTGAGAGGACGGCGCAGTACGGTATCCCGCATCGAGGAAGGACTGGTACAGCCGACCCTGCAGGCGACTCCGGGCGACCTGAGTCTGGTGCTGCCAAAGCGGATTCTGGACGGCATCATCGAGATGATTTATGCGCTGGATAAAATCGCTCCGGGAACGGCAAACGACGACACGCTTCTGTATGGCGTGGAGGTCAAATTTTATAATATGGAAGTTGAGATTGATGAGAATCTGGAAACGAAATATAAAGGGCTGTATGTGATCGGCGACGGAAGCGGTGTGACCCATTCTCTGTCCCATGCATCCGCCAGCGGCGTTTATGTGGGGCGAAAGATCTGCGAAATGTAAAATGTGTAAATACTGCGTTTTTACTTGACCTGAGTCGGAAATTCGGCTATAGTCGGGGGCGTAGCGACTGTAAGCCTGAGCAACAGGCACGACATTACGCTGCAGCATCCATCAGAGCGAGCGGCCGTCCGGCTGCCAAATGACAGGAAAGGAGAACGAATCTATGAAGAATGAATATATACCGTTTACCATTGAAAAGCAGAAGCGCATCGCTTTGATCGCGCATGATGGAAAGAAGAGCGAGCTGGTCGCATGGTGCAAGAAGAATAAAAAG
>JAJBVF010000511.1 GCA_020859965.1 Clostridiales bacterium | reverse complement strand
GCATCATCTGTCTGAATTTTAAGAAGCAAGGGTCTTTCATCTTATAGGAAAAATATATCTTTTGTTTCCCTTAATTTCAATGACATGAGTTGCAAAAAAATATGACCTGATTTGCAGAAAAATCTTTAAAAAGACGGCATACTTCCCTTTGCCAGATCATTTGCCACAAAGGGGAATAAATAAAAAGGAACCGTCAGCAGCTTTTGTTCAGAACTATAGCCGAAGTTATTTTTTGAAACCTTAATAGCATACTCAAACTTATTGCGGTTTGAAAATTTCTCCAGTGAATTTAATGTGCCCCTGCCTTTTTTGACATCTATAGGATACAACTTATTATCACTCTCCACAATAAATTCAAGCTCACCAGAGGACCTGCCTTTCCAGTAAAAAAGACTATTCCCCTTTGCAACCAGTTCGTTTGCAATAAAGTTCTCAAAAAATATGCCCGACAAAATGTTTTCTCTCTCACTGGATACAAATGATGCTGCATTAATACCACTTTGATAGGAAAACATGCCGATGTCACAGAGGAACAGTCTGAAATAACCGTCCTCATCAGCAACAGGCGGCATTGTAATGTGCTCTTTAAGCTGATAGGACAGATTTACAATATGAGCCAATGTGAGCCACTGAATTGAAGTCGCAAAATCTCTCGTTTTGGCTTTTTTCTCAACAAGACCGGGAGAAAAATTTTTGTTTTCCCTGTTAAGTTCCTTATAAATGTTGGCAAACAATGCCCGTGAGCGAACGACCGCTTCCGGACTTGCCTGATAAAGCTCCATATCTGCAAGATAGTTGTCATAAAGTTCTTTTAATATCTCGCGGGAAGTAAGCAAATTTCCGTCCTCAATATAGCTGTCCGCTGCTTCGGGCATACCTCCTACAAGCAAATATCTGTAAACCTGATCCATCACAAGAGTATGAATGTCAGCATCAAGAGGCTTTTTTTCATCGTATGCCTTTTTTACTTTATCATACATGACGCTGTTGCTGTTAAACAAAAACTCATCAAACGAAAGCGGATAAATAGTAATCTGATTGATTTTCCCAACCGGGAAAAGAAATCCATCCTTCCCATTGCCACGTTTATTAGTCATTCTTTGAATTTTAATCCGAACCATTGACCCTGTGGCAATCACAGGGATATTTCTGAAATCCTGGCAAAAATATTTTAACGCTGAAATAATATTGGGACACTCCTGTATTTCATCAAAAATGAGCAGCGTATTTTCCGTTATCAGTTTACCCTTAAGCAGGGAAATATACTCTATAATTTTTTCTGCATTCGCAGTACTCGTGCAAAACGCATTCACATCGTCATCGCTTTTGAAATCAATATAAATATAGCTATTTGGATAATATTTTTCTGCAAAAAGCTGCTTGACCAGATAAGTTTTACCCACCTGACGGGCTCCCCAGACAATTAACGGCTTCCGCTTTTTGTTATTCTTCCAATCAACCAAATTCCGCATGGCAAGACGTTCCATAAACACTCCTCCTCATTGATAGTAACATCATTGTACTATAGTTTGCACCATTTATCAAGTTTTTGTCTGTATTATTTTCACTATTTGTTATGTTTTTATCTGGATTATCTGCACTATTTATTTAGTTAATTTTCAAATTATCTGCACTATTTATCGCACTTTTTCCAGTATTATCTGCACCATCTATTATTATATTAAAACAACTGTATCCTGATACGCAAAAAATTCTGGTCTTCCTGTAAACAAAAATCGCAGAAAGCCAGAATTTTTCAACTTGAATTTTATTCAGTTCTGAGCAGAAATATGAATCGTTATTGTTAACTGCCGCAAATTCAATATTAAATGGAAAATCCATCCTGAGGCGCAGCGCGTTTCGTACTGCTTTCAGATATCCATCGCCGCATGGTAGCCCCAGTACACCGCATTTGTGATGGTGGATACCCGCGCCGCGTCTCCGATTACCCGCACAAATGGTGCTGCGTCCCGCAGTTCTTCCACTACATCGGTGCGGGAGCGCTGTCCAAGGGCACAGATGACGCTGTGACCAGGGACAAGCACCTGATTTCCGCCTTTATCCTCGCAGAGGATGCCATCTTCCTTTACTTCCAGTCCCTTATAGCCGGTATGGACAGTCACATATTTTCCGATTTCCTTCAGCAAAAGCGGACGGTGGCGCACATTGGCGTCCGGCGCAAGCTCGTCCCGCATCTCAACCAGATGAACGGTTTTCCCAAGCTGGCCCAGGTGAATCGCGCATTCACATCCGGCAAGGCCGCCGCCAAAGACAACCACATCGTCGCCTACTTTTTCTTCTTCCTTATAATAGTTGTTCACGATGACAACGTTCTCGCCCTTAAGTCCAGGAATCGGCGGAACAAGAGGCGTGGAGCCCGCTGCAATGATCAGCGCATCCGGCGCAAATGTGTCTACGAAGGAACGGTCGACCGGCGTGTTCAGCCGGATCTCTACTCCTGCTTTTTCTGCCAGCAGCGCATAGGTTCCTGCCAGCTGATACATTTCATATTTAAAGGGCAGCGCCCGCTCACTCTTCAGAATACCGCCGAGCTCCGCTTCCTTTTCACAGAGGACAACCTCATGCCCCCGGCGTGCCGCCGTATAGGCTGCGTAAAGCCCGCCAGGCCCTCCTCCGACAACCAGAACCCGCTTTTTCTCCGGTACCGGATAAATGACATCTCCCTCGTCCTCCCGCCCGATCAGCGGATTGACCGTACAGCGGCGGGTCGAAGTCGCTGCCCGCTCTGCCATACAGGTGAAACAACGAAGGCAATGCACGATCTCTTCGTCCCGGTTGGACATGACCTTCTGCGGCAGGAACGGGTCAGCCAGAAGAGCCCGCGCCATCTCAACGACATCTGCCTGCCCGGAGGCGATGATTTCTTCCATCTGTGCCGGGTCGTTCAGGCCGCCGAGCGTCGCCACCGGCACATTCACATGTTTTTTAATCTCTGCGGCGAGATATACGTTACAGCCATGCGGTTTGAACATGGACGGATGGGTATCGCGAAATCCGCGCTGATAGGTACCCGCTGAGACATGAAGAAGATCCACCCGGCTCTCCAGCTGTTTCGCAATCTCAATGCCATCCTCCAGCGTATAGCCACCCTCAAATAGTTCCGAACCGCTCATGCGGAATTCAATCGGGAAGAACGGTCCAACCGCTGCGCGTACCGCATCCAGCACTTCTTTCGCAAAGCGGCAGCGGTTTTCCAGAGAACCACCGTAGCGGTCAGTCCTTTTATTAAACCAGGGGCTCAGGAATTGATTGATCAGCCAGCCATGTCCGCCATGAATCATTACCATCTCAAATCCGGCCCGCTTTGCCAGCCCCGCTGTCCTTCCATATGCGGCAACAATCTCGTCAATCAGCTCCTGTGTCAGTTCATGCACCTCCACCCCGTCCGGACGAACACAGGCCGACGGCCCCCACTGAAACATTTCATGCTGACGGGTCTTATCTGTCATATAGGTTCCTGCGTACATACCGGAATGCGAAAGCTCCACGCTCGGAATCGCGCCATGTCTGCGAATCGCATCCGCCGCATACGTAAAGGAAGCAAGTGAGTTCAAAACGCTCGTGTCCAGATGGTACGCATGGCTGCCATCCGTCTGCGGGTGCACCATGCACTCTGATACGGTGACGGCTCCCGCGCCGCCTTTTGCCCGCAGCTCGTAAAACGACTTCGATTTCGGCCCGATACAGCCGTCATTTGTGATATCCGTGCCGCCCATTGGAGCTGAAAACATTCGATTTCGAAAGGTTGTCCGCCCTAATGTAATCGGCTTGCACAGATTCGGGTACTTTTGTGTCATTGCAAATCCCTCCTTTAAACAATTTCTACTTTATCCTTTATAGTTTCCGGTATCTCATATGTCACATCCAGCTTTCCTTCTGCCGTCTTTTTCCACTCCACGGAAATCATCC
>JAJBVF010000024.1 GCA_020859965.1 Clostridiales bacterium | reverse complement strand
TATCACCTGCTCTTTTTCCATATCCTCTACTTCTTTGCGTATGATATCCTCGCTCGATCCAAGAAGAACAGCCAGTTCTCCCAGATCCATTTTGCTGTTTTTTTCCAAAAATGTTAAAATCTGTTCTCTCATATCCTATTCTCTCCTAATCTGGATAAATCTGAACCAACCTTCACCGTATTTTCCACAATTCATCCGGTTTGGGACGATCCAGGAAACGACGGTTCTCCCCGTTTCGGATCACCCGGTCATTTTTGTCTGTCACCTGACCGATCACACAGGCAGGAATATCGGCTTCGCGAAGTACCGCAATCAATGATTCCGACTGTTCTGTCCCGATCAGCAGCGCCCCTGCGGAATAAAGATAATACGGATTGAGGTCAAAATACTCACAAATCTCAATCGTCTCCTGCATAACAGGTATTTTTTTCAGATCCACTTCCAGTCCGACATCCGCGCTTTCCGCCATCTCCCAGAGGGCATTAAAAATACCGCCCTGTGCGACGCAGTGCATCGAACACGCACCGAAGTGGTTCACGGCTCGTGCGGCCCCCGTAACCGACATCCAGCGTTCGAACCCTTTTGCCCGATCGATCAGCCAGAACGGATAACGCTTCAGCAGCTCCTGTTCGTAAACAGACGCAAGTGCAGCAGTGCCTGTAAGTGCGATCTGCCGTGTCACAAGCAGATCCTGTCCCGGTCGAAGACAATGGCGCCCTTGTGCTTTCTTTGGCCCCACCGTTTCCACTGTCAATGGCTGTTCGGTCAAAGGCGGAGAAGCCACGGGTTCTTTGCATAGCCTTCCAATACCTGTGACAAAATACTGCGGGATCTCTGTCACCGGCGACACCTGAATATTTGCGTCGGAAAAGATCATATCATTGGCTTTTGCTTCTGCGGAAAAGTGCTTCATATCTGCCTGAAGCCGGGGTTCTTCATACTCCTCCGGAACGACGCCCTGCAGGCAGAGCGCCAGGGGAACCATTCCCGCCGCTGCAAGCGAATTAGCCGCGGCAGTCACCTGACGCCACGGCCTGTCCGAATATCCCGGGAGCGGTCCTTCAGAAGCAACCGCCAGATCAGACATATTCTCACATATTTGCCCGCATTTCCCGTTTTTTTTCAAATGAAGTTGTCTGAAAACCGATCGTTTTCGCACGGATTCTGTCAACTCACCGATCTGCATCTCAATATCCTTACACTTACCTTATAATTATGCTTTTACTCTTACTCTATTCTATCGTTACTGTCTCTTCCGCTGTATCCGCAGCCGATTCATCAGCTGCAGTCTCTACGGTCGTCTCAGCGGTCGCTTCTGCAGTTGTCTCCGCTGTCGTCTCGGCCGTCGTTTCTGCAGTTGTCTCAGCTGTAGTTTCCGCTGTCGTCTCAGCCGTTGTTTCCGCAGTTGTCTCGCTTTCCGAAGCGGTCGTCTCACTCTCTGTCTCCGAAGCTACGCCATTCGCAATCAGGCTCTGCACCTGTGACAGATCATTGGCGGCAATCGCCGTATAGAGTGCTGAAGAAAGCGCCGTGTTGCTTGTCACCACGCCGACCTCATAGATCGCAGGTGAAGCCGTATAGGTGCTGCTGTTCACCTGAACCGTATCGGTAAGTACGCCGTCAATGTATATTTCTTTCCAGAGCACAGCACTCAGACCCTGATGCGCGGTCTGCACCTGTACCACATATCCGACATTCTGACTCGTATTTGCTACAAGAGTAATATTGCTTGCGGGATCTGTCTGGCTTAAAGTCTCGCTGACAAACTGAAGTGTGCGGTTGGAATCCCGTGTTTCCACACCATATATAGTAAAGGTCAGAGTGCCGGACCAGGCACTTCCTGAAATATAAATCGGATAGTCCTGATTATTCGTAAAGACAAAGTCCATCAGGCCTTCCGCGATTGCCGCATCTTTGGATGGATCCACATAAGAGACCAGCATGGTGTGATTGTATCGCTGATCTACCTGAAGCTCTGCCTTCAGCACTGCATTGTACAATGTCGTTGATACCTGGCAGATACCGCCTCCATAAGATTCCACCACCTGCCCTGCCTCATAAGACGCAGCCAGCGCATAACCATTTTCTTCCGTAAAAGGAGCCACCGCATCCGTCACAGAAAAGCTCTCTCCCGGCATCAGCAGCGTGCCATTAATCTTTCCAGTGCCATTCTGCACATTCTGTGAACGATTCGAAGTAGACGAGGAGTAGTCCGTCGTCGCAGTCCCCAGCACGTCTGTCATCTGGCCAAGCAGTTCAGCCGTCAGAGTCGGCGATACTGAATCCGCTGTCGCCTGAATGACCACATCGCCTGCTTCCAGCGTCTGCAAATATTCCTGCAGGCTTGCAAGCGTAGCTTCCACATCCAGGGTCATTCCGTCCGTCCCGCCTTCCACACAGAGTGAACCGTAATCATCCATGTAGATGCTTCCTTCTACCGGCTCAGAATTATATGCCGCCAGAGAGTTTACAAAGCTCTCCACAGCAGTCTCATTCAACTCATATTCAATCTCGTAATTGGTACTCTGGTTTTCAAGATTCTTCTGTTCCTTATAGCGTCGGATGATATTTCCTGTTGTCCCCAGCTCGCTGATCTCCTGAACCAGATCGGTATTCGACCAGGTAAGGCCGAGTTCTGCCCAGGTAGCAGACACGGAAGACTCTCCCATCTGAAGTGTAATCGTAGAAGAAGCCAGTGCTTCCACCTCTCCTTCGACATAAGCTTCCGCTTCATCTGCGGTCATACCACTGACATCTTTTTCCCCGATAAAAACACCGTCACTGATAACTGCTGCTTCATCAGCCAGAGCACAGAGCGTACCCGACATGAGCAGAAACAGCAGCAAAAAACCCTTTAATAAATGATTTCGCATAGCATCCTTTCTTCCGTCCTTAAAACATGGACAGCGCAGAAACGATCGTTCCCAACACCATCGCCACAATAACCACGATGACTATGATAGCCGCGATCCGCTGATTTCTCTTTGAATTATTAAAATTCATCATCTTCCTCACCTCTCAATTCCGGATATCAGACGCCCCGCTCCCGGATGGCTCCGGTATTGTATACCCGGTTTCCGGATTATCCGGAAAACTTTGTCCTGGAAAACGACGCGCCAGGCTTTCCGTATTCAAAAAGAATCCTGTCGATCATACGGGAAGCCTCGCTCTTTGTCAGCAAGTCAATATTTACATTAGTTTCTATTCTATGATATTTTATCAGATCATGCAAGTAACCTTTTTGTGAACTCGTGATCGGACTATCCTTTCGCGCTTTATACTGAAGCGGAACCGGCTCAAAAAGCACAGGATAGGCTGCCCCGAATTCTCTCCGCAGGCACTCATAAAGCCGCGCTGTAGTCAGAGCATCATCCAGTGCCCGGTGATGATGTTCCTCCGGAATCTGATACCAGGAAGCCAGACTGTCCAGAGATTTCCTCTTCAGCTGCGGCAAGGTTTTTCGCGCGATTGCCAGGGTATCTATCCCCCTGCGCTCAAACCTCCCGCCAAGATTTAATACCGTTTGCTTCATAAAGCTATAGTCAAAAGGAAGGTTATGCCCCATCAGCACATCATCCCCGGCAAATGCCAGAAACCCTTCTACCGCTGTGCGGATATCCGGAGCTCCCACGGTCATCTCTTCTGTAATACCAGTCAGGCGCGTGATCTCTCCCGGTATCGGCAAGCCGTGATCCACCAGAGTCTCGTAGCTGTCAGTGATCCCGCCGTTTTTCACCCGTACTGCTCCGATTTCAAGAATCCGGTCCATCGCAGGACGCAGTCCTGTCGTCTCCAGGTCAAAGACTACATATTCAGCAAGCATCAGAGCACCATTTTCGCTGCGCCATAAATACCGGCGTCATTCCCCAGCTTTGCCAGGGCAAACTCTGTATCTCTGCATGGCGGGAATGTATTCTTCTTAAAAGGATCTGTCACATAA
>JAJBVF010000187.1 GCA_020859965.1 Clostridiales bacterium | reverse complement strand
GTCCATTATCATTCCAGATTGATAAACTCTGTCATACCGATAACTAGTTTGTGCATCATAAAATTATTTTTGTACATTTCTCGGTATTCAATTGTCCCATTATTACAAAATCTGCATTATTCACAATAACAATCAAAACTTAGAATTTCTAACGCTTGACTGGGACAGTGAAAAATTGTTAGAAAACAACTTAACACCTAGAACGTGTAAACATTCTATATAGAAAAACAGAACCCAATGTATTTAGCATCCCAACGTAAAGAGTTCATTCTGAAAACGCTGGCCGAACATGGAGCCGCAAGAACCATTGCTCTGGCCAAACAGATGAAGGTCACGGATGAAACGGTCCGTAATGATTTGATTAACCTTGAGAAACGCGGCTTTCTCAAGCGCGTCCACGGCGGCGCTCTGGCCCTTACCCATAAATCCCTCCATGAAGACATTGTCACTCAAGACGATGTTTCCATAAGGATTGCAAAAAAAGCCGTCCAGAACATCCCCGCTTCCGTGGTCATGTTCATTGACAGCAGCACCATGGGCTACCAGATCTGCAACCACATTAATTCCAGGGATACGCACGTGGTTTCCAACAACCCCACGCTGCTGACCCGGCTTGAAGGCATTACGAACCTGAGCTTCTACTGCACGGGCGGACGCTTCGACCGCGAAGCCCTGGTCTATGTGGGACAGGAAGCCGCCAAGGCCGCAGGTTCCCTGAGCATTGACATGGTTGTACTGACGCCGGACTGCTACTCCCCCAAGCATGGCGCCGGATACAAGAACATGCTTCAATCCGAATTCATCAAGAGCGTCATTCCCCCGGATGCCAAGGTGATCATCGCCATGCCTTCCACCAGCGTAGCGAACAACCCGGCATTCTATACCGTTGCGCCCTCACAGATCTCCATGCTCATCACTGATGAAGCCCTTTCTCCTGAAATGGCTGACCAGATTGAAAAGAGCGGCGTCAAGGTGGAGCTCGCCTGACGCCGGCCTGCTTTACAGGGGGCGGAAGTTCTTCGGAACTTCCGCCTTTTTTATGATGATCATATACTCTCTCCTTTCCATTCCGTCCAGTACTCCCGGCTTCCTGTCAGCTCGTCATCCCTGGAGCCGATCTCCTCAAATCCTCCACGCCTGTAGAACGCGCGGGCACGGGCGTTCTCCTCGTAAACGCCCACCGTCAGCATCCCCTTGCTGTGCTCCTTCACCCAGTCCAGCAGAGCCGTGCCTATTCCCTCGCACTGACGCTCCGGCGCCACAAACAGAGCGGCTTCTTCCCCTTCCCCCACCAGGCAGGCAAACCCGACAACACGGCCGCCGTCCCTGCACATCCATGACCCTTACGATTACTTAGGGATGCACCCTTACCGAGATTTATGGCCGGTCACACCATTTTTGAGCTGATAACAGTTTATACTTGACCATCCCCTGAATTTATCTGAAAAGAAAAATCGCTTATTTAGTATTTGGAAATGAGTAAAGGTAGGCTTGTTTCAGAATTGTATAAATAAACGAAAAACACCATAGATTTTCTGCAATAAACATGGAAAAGATTGCTGCTTCCCTGTTGGCGACAGCTGGTATTGCCTGCGCCCAAACATACAACTACGATTCCTCCTCTGAAACGCTTGTGATAACAGGCAAGGGCAATACGGTTGCCGACCGCATTACTCTGGAAGGACCAATAACCCCCGGGAGCACAGTCCCTGGGACTTCGGAAATATTCGGAGACACAAAAGAAATTATCTTAAAAGACGTTTGGACATCTCCCGATTCGATCCGCATTAAATATGTGGAGCCGACTTCTGAGGGAAACAACACGACGCTGAAATTAGAAAATTCGCGTTTGGGCGCATCGGGGGACTTTGATAAAGGCGGCACGGGGTTAATCCTTATTTTGGATTCCCAATCCAGTCTTGAACTATACGGGAACCGGCTCACCAACACAATCAGAATCGAAAACCAAGGCAACATAAGATGCACAAACGGCACTGTAAGTGCAAGCTCGTATTTGTGGGACAACAAGACAACCACAGGTTCTTCAGGCGTTCTGGGCGGAAGTGGATATTATAGCTTCGGGAACGTTTCCTCTATCGAGACTAATAAAGATTTCGGACTCATCAAGACCAGCGGTCAAATTACAGACCTCGAAATTTCGGGAATTTACACTGTGGACGGGAATTCCGCAAAAACAATCGACGACGACTCCTACATCGTGGGTGTGAACACGTCGAGCAGTTCTGACGGGCAGGCGATGACGATTTCGGGTTCACTTACAATCAATGCAAAACAAGGCACGGGGATAGGTATACTGGCCAACCAGCTCGGCAGCGACGACGTTTCGCTCAAAAATAACTATTCGGGCCAAATTTACGTGACAGCAAAAGACGCCTTCGGTGTAAAAGTTGGTAAAAACGCGGCCAAGGACCCCTCTGCTGCGGGCGACATCTACTCGCTTTCCGTGGGCGAACTCGACATCGAAAGCACAATCACTTCGGGCAGCACGCAGGGTGAAGCAACGGGTATATACGCAAAAAGCGTCAAGCGCGATTTGACAGCAAATGCAATCACAGTAAAGGGGTACACCAATGCAACCGGTATCCATCTGACGGAAGGCGGCCGCAACCTCACCATATCCGATATGCAAGTAAGCGCGGGAATCAGCGGCAACGCAGCAGGCATAATCGCCGCGCCAGGCAGAGATAACCCTGTTTCCACAGCCGGAAACCTCGAAAACATCAGGATAGATAATTTGGAGGTTTCAGGCGGCGCAGATGCCACGGGTATCTTTGCAAACTCCATTACAAAATCGGGCCAAAATGAAAACATCATAGGCAACATTACGGTTTCGTCTGAAAACGGATTGGCAAACGGTATTTTCGCCGACAACGCTGACATCACCCTCGGCGGCAAAATCCTATCCTCAAGCGAAAACTCCAACGCCTACGGAATTTGGACGGAAAACGACCTTTTCTTAAAAATGCTCGATGGTTCGGAAATCTCGGCAATCGCTGCAAACGAAAACTCCAGCGCCCAGGCAATCCGCTCGAAAAACCTCTATCTGACATTCGACGGCAGCGCGACGATAAATGGCGACCTCATGGCGGACGCCGGCATGGAGCTAAACAACGGAGGCAATGTAGTCGTCAACGGCAATATCGAGGGTAAACATCTTGCCGCAGAATCAACAATCGGCACGGTTTCAGGCAAAATGAAATTCGACTCGGTTGCCGGCCTGAACATTACCGCATCAGTGGGTTCGCTCGAAATCGGTACGTCGGGCGAGGATTCGGGGTATATTAAAGTCAACACAGTCGAGACATCAGCAAACATTTCAAACGCCGTTTTGGTGACAATCGAAAACGCAAACGGCAACGTCTCGTTCAACTCGGTTAATTCGGCGACGGTAAACAACGCCGTTGGCGACATCTCAGCAACAAATGTCACTAACGGACTGAACGTCGGCGATGTCGGCAACATCCGCGTAAGCGGTACGAATGTCAATGTGCTTGACGGCAAAACTGTGAGCGGCGACATCGTTTCGACGACAGACCTCATACTGTCAAACGAAGGTTCGGCAACACTCACGGGTTCAGTTTCGGCGGGCGGGAACAGACTTACGATAAACAGTGTCTTCGGCATAAACTCTTCAGCCGCGACCGTAATCAGCGCGGGGACACTCGGGGGCGCGGGCTTGCGCGGCACCATCAACAACCACTACGACAACATCTTCGGTTTCTCCGCAACCGACGACTCTTCGGGAAGCCTCACCGCCGCAACCGCCTTGAAAGGCACGCACGACGTCGTCTCGAACAACATTTCGGGCATGATCGACGGCGACTTGGATCCTTTTGAAAACACCTACATCACCGTGAAGTACGTCAACGTCGGCAGCAATTTCGGCTACGAAATCAAGAAGAACACCAATAATGCCGAAGCATTTGCGACAAACGAAT
>JAJBVF010000020.1 GCA_020859965.1 Clostridiales bacterium | reverse complement strand
CCACAGATACAGAGTATTTCCCGACCAGAAATCCGCCACCAGGTCTTCTTTGATTTTTTCTGCCGAATAACGGCTGTTTCCGGTCACGACCACTTTTCGCACCCGAAAGAAAAATATGCCCGACAATACTGCCGCAAGAAACAATATCAAAAAGCCGATACGTATCAGCCGCCGTTTTCTTTTTTTTCTCATAAGTATCCCGCCCCTTTGTAACTCGGTGAAATCGAGCAGGAGGTGTGTCTGCCTCATACTCGCATGCGTCTTATATCTGCCCCCAGACTTTTCAGATCACGGCAAATATCTTCATGTCCGCGCGAAATGTATTCATAACCTCTGATCCTTGTAATTCCGTGTGCTCCGGCAGCGGCCACAGTTAATGCGGCTCCGCCTCTTAAGTCCGGTGCATACACATCTGCTCCCTTCAGATATGCAATGCCTTCAATCCTGGCACAATCTCCCTCTGTCTCAATCCTCGCTCCCATTTTGCCAAGCTGAACGGCAGTCCGGAAACGGTTTTCAAAAACAGTCTCACGAATCCGGCTCCTGCCCTTTGCCGTGCAGAGTACTGCCATGAGCGGAGACTGCAGATCGGTCGGAAATCCCGGATAAGGAGCCGTTTCTACATAATCCACCGCCCGGGGCTGTGACTGCATCGATACCAGGCCATCCGCCTGCACATCCGCTCCCATCTGCTTCACGATCTGAAGCAGAGATCCAAGTTCCTGACAGGGAAAATTGCGAATACGCGCACTGCCTTTGCAGGTCAGAATGGCAAGCAGATAACTGCCGGCCACGATCCGGTCCGCATTTAGTCGATATCGCACCGGAGATAATGTTTTTTTCCCATGAATCCAGATATCTCCATCCGGCTCCCGCACAATATCCGCTCCCCGCAGATTAAGGAAACGGCAAAGCTCATCTACTTCAGGCTCCCGGGCAGCACGCCGGATCCTGGTATTGCCGTCAGCGAGAACCGCGGCAAGAACCGCATTCTCAGTCGCACCTACGCTTGGCATCGCAAGCTCAATGCCAGCGCCATGCAAATGTTCTGCCTGCGCTATGATCCTGTGTTCCCCGCCTTCTTTTTTATTCCTGCCCACAAAGCATACACCAAAATGCTCCAATGCTTCCAGATGAATGTCAATCGGGCGTGTGCCAATCGCACATCCACCCGGATAAGGAAGCACCGCTTTTCCTATTTTACCAAGAAGTGCGCCCAAAAACAAGACAGAAGAACGGATTCTTGCTGCTTCCACCCCACAAATTGTATCCTTATCAAGGGAGGAAGCATTCACAGATACCGTCGTACCTTCTCTGACGGCTTCACATCCAAGCGTCCGGAGGATCGTAAGCGTATCTTCCACATCCTGAATACGCGGACAGTTTTCGATTACACAGGGACCATTTCCTAAAAGGCATGCAGCCAGGATCGGCAGTGCAGCATTTTTGGAACCCTGTACCGTAATTTCCCCACAAAGTGGCGTTCCTCCCGCGACTTTCAGATAATTCAAGCGGTTTCCCCCATTCGCACCAGACCGTCTTAGGAGCTCATAACACTGTCCTCAGATCTCAGTTACAGTATATGCCAAAAAGGAAAATCGGTTACTGCCGCCGTTTCCCCGGATAATTGCTGAAACGGCTTACCGAAAGAGCAAGCCCCATCTCTGAGAGCAAAAACAGTACGGAAGTCCCGCCATAACTGATAAACGGAAGTGTGATTCCGGTATTTGGAATCGTATTGGTGACCACCGCTATGTTCAATATCACCTGAATCGCAATATGCCCCATAATGCCAGCCGCGATCAATGCACCGAAAAGATCGGGCGCGTGTGTCGCGATGACCATAAAACGCCAGAGAAGCAGCAGAAACAGAAACATCAGAAATACAGCACCCGCAAGTCCCAGTTCTTCGCAGATGACAGAAAAAATCATATCATTCTGTGCTTCCGGCACGAACCCCAGCTTCTGAAGGCTGTTGCCCAGCCCCAGGCCGAACACTCCGCCCGAGCCGATCGCATACAGTCCCTGCATCGTCTGATAGCCTTTCTCATACAGTTCCGGGTTCCGCCAGATTGCCAGCCGCTCCAGCCGATAGGATTCCAGACTCAGAAAAATTCCCATGAATCCTCCTCCCGCCAGAATGACCCAAAGGAAGGGCAGATAAGCCGGATTGGAAATGAAAATCAGAAAAACAGCTATCCCAAGGATAATGATCGCGGTGCTGAGGTTATTCGTACCTACCAGCGCTATGATCGGAAGTATCAGCAGAAAGACAGAGAGAATCCTCAGACCGCCGTGCTCTTTCTGAAGCGAGCAGAAAGTAAACCATAGAATCCGGTGCGCAGATAACTCCGTCCCGGAAACAGATTTGTGATCATCCGCCCTTCGGCCAACTACTGCCGCCAGAAGCAGGATCACAGCCGGCTTGGCAAATTCCGCCGGCTGAAAGGAGATGGGACCGACAGACAGCCATCGTCTGGAGCCATTATACGCATCTCCGAACAGCAGCACGGCACCGGAAAGTATCAGGGAAAACAGATAAGCGGGAATGGCGGCTTTTCTAAGCAGATGGTAATCCACAGCGGACATCCCATACATTGCCGCCAGGCCAAGTGCCATGGCAAAAAACTGTTTTTTAAAGTACCAGGCTGGATCGCCAAAGCGAACTTCGCCATTGTACGCACTGGCGCTGTAAAGGATCATCAGTCCGAAACCGCAAAGAAATAAAACCGCGATCAGCAGCAGACCATCCGCTTTCCCAGACTTTCTGTTCAGAAGATCACTTCCTATCCCAGCTGATTTACCAGTTCTTTAAATCGCCTGCCGCGCACCTCATAATTGGGGAACATTCCCCAACTTGCGCAGGCCGGTGAAAGCAATACAGCGTCTCCACTCTCTGCATGCTCTGCACAGAACGCGACCGCCTCCTCCAGCGAATCCTTCAGGACAATGTTCTCAAAGCCGCACGCCCTTGCAGCCGTGGCGATTTTCTCCCGCGTCTGTCCGATCAGTACCAGGAATTTTACCTTCCCGTCGAACGCTCGTATCCATTCCTCATAAGAAGAGTCTTTGTCATACCCTCCGCCGATCAGCAGGGTCGGGCGATCCATCGCCTGAATTCCCTTGATCGCGGCATCCGGGTTCGTTCCTTTGGAATCATTATAATAGACTACGCCACGCTTTTCTGTCACATATTCAATTCGATGTTCTACTGCCTGAAACGCGCAGACTGTTTTTCGGATCACTTCAAACGGCACGCCATATGCATGAGCCATCGCTGCGGCAGCCATCACATTTTCATGATTGTGCCGTCCCGGAAGATGAAGTTCCTTTACGGAACAGAGCGTTGTTTCTTTCCCGTCTTCCCGGCAGCAGATGTTTTCACCATCTAAGTACATCCCCTCTTTCAGTCTATGCAGACTGCTAAAATAAATGACTTTTGTCTTTAAAGTCTTCCCGAACTCTCGTAAAATATCATCTTCGTAATTGAGGACACAGGTATCCGCTTCTCCCTGATTCGCTGTGATCCGTTCTTTGACGCGTATGTACTCTTCCATCGTATGATGTCGGTTCAGATGATCCGGAGTAATATTTAAAATCGCACTGACCTTCGGTGCAAAGCGTTCCGTCGTCTCAAGCTGAAAGCTTGAAATCTCCGCTACCGTGATCGAGCGCTCCGTCAGCGTATCCGCCACTTCCGTATACGGATTTCCGATATTTCCTACGATATTTACCCGTTCTTTTCCAGACGGCTTGCCGTTTTCATATACAGATCCCCCGCAGGTTTTATCGGATGCTGCCGCGGATCCTTCCACAGAATCGTCCAGCCAGACGGCATAGTCCTGCATGATCGCACCCAGAAGGCTCGTAGTAGTAGTCTTTCCGCTCGTACCAGTGATTGCGAGCACATCACCCTTGCCGCATTCCCAGGCAAGCTCGACCTCACCCCAGATACGTACAC